>NZ_WHIZ01000061.1:0-12257 GCF_009372125.1 Thermococcus sp. 101 C5 | reverse complement strand
CACCTCTTCAAACTCGACATTGAAGGAGGATTTATTAAACTCTCAACTCCAAGTGGAAGGCTGGAACTGGAGTTTTATCGTGCAAAGTACCACGAGAAGTTTAGGGAGTGGAAAATAGGACAAGCCTGGCTGGTTAAAAATCCAAAAGGAGTTTTTCTCCACGTGGTGTTCTCAAGAGAGGTTGAAGTCAGAGAGCCGAAAGTCATTGTCGGCGTGGACTTGAACGAGAACAACGTTACAATTAGCCTTCCAAACGGTGAATTCATTCAGATAATCACTCACGAGAGGGAGATTAGAACGGGCTACTTCCTAAAGAGAAGGAGAATTCAAAAGAAGATAAGAAGTGGTAAAAAGAGAAAATGGATTTTGGAAAAGTATGGCGAAAGAGAAAGGAACAGACTAAATGACTTGTATCACAAGTTAGCAAACAAGATTGTTGAACTGGCGGAAAAGTATGGTGGTATTGCTCTTGAAGACTTAACGGAAATCAGGAACACAATAAGGTATTCGGCTGAAATGAACGGTCGCTTGCACAGGTGGAGTTTTAGAAAGCTCCAGTCTATAATCGAGTACAAGGCGAAACTGAAGGGATTACGTGTCGTTTTTGTTAATCCTGCTCGCACTTCATCCCTGTGCCCGATATGTGGGGGGAAGTTAAGCCCGAATGGGTATAGGGTTTTAAAATGCGAGTGTGGTTTTGAGGCTGACCGTGATGTGGTCGGCTCGTGGAATATTCGTTTGAAAGCCCTGAAGATGTGGGGAGTTCCCGTTCCCCCCGAAAGCCCTCCGATGAAGACGGGAGGAGGGAAGCCTACCCGTTACGAAATTAACACCCTACACACACTTTACGGGTAGGCAGAACGGTTGAGCGACTAAAAGCTGTTCTTGTCTTGTGATAATAAAGAAAAACAACAAACTCAACTTACTCAGGGATAGACTTGAAATTTTGCTCCCGCAAGTCAGCAACAGAGATCTTCAGGCCTTTTTATTATCACTAAGCGCCCTTACAAAAGGGAATGCCAAAGAGGCACAGCTCTTGGCCAAAAACATAAATTCAGAAAAACTCAAGGGAATTATAGAATCACTCATAGAGTATCCTGCCCAGTAATCTTTCAAACTGCTCTTTCCCCGGTCTCACTGGAAAATTATAAGGCTCTTTGCGGGGTTTCTCGTTGTAATAGGGCCTGTTGCACCCGGGGCAGCCGTGAGTCATGAAGACACTCTCGTCAAGAACTTTCAAAAGTTCCTCCTTGGAAAGACCAAAATCCACAAGTCTTCCATTGTCAAACCTGAATTCTTCAACTCTTGCTATCTTGTTTTCAATTAAATAGACTCCAATCTGCATCAATCTGTACCTATCTGGGTCTGGAGGAGTTCTGCCTTCTAACCTAGTCCCTTTAACCGGGGTAAATGCAAAAATAGAGACTTTTGCTTTTGAATCATACGCTCTTTGAACTGCCTGCAAAAACTCCTCTTCGCTCTCGCCCAGGCCAAAGATCAAATGAACAAATGCTCTCCCTTCACCGAAGACATCAACAACTGCATCGGCAAACTGCCACATTTCCTCCCAGGAGTACATAGAATCTTTTACCTTACTGTATACCCTCTCACTCGCCGCATCTACTCCAACACCAATGTAATCCACTCCAAGTCTCTGGAACTCTCTAAGGGAGTCTTTATCAACGGGAGTTATCGAGAGAGAAACTGGGAGATTTGAGGGATAAAAAGCTTCTAAAATCCTCAGGACATCTTCCTTTAAATTAGGATAATCTATGGTTTGCAGGCAGATTCTTGCAAATTTTGAGTCTTTTATTTTTGTCACAACTTCTTCTAGCTCGAATGCCGGCCAGGTTACCCTTGAAAGCTTTTCAACGTCTGCTCTGCTCTCCCTGGCCTGAACGCAAAAGGCACAATTGTTTAGACATCTTCCTTCATAATAGGTCATAAAATAGGCTGTTGTGGGTTTTGCAAGCATTTTTCCACTCTTAAAGCCCAAGACAACTGCGGTTCCGTATGAGACCCTTATTTTCATAGCGTTTTCCTCCTTAACACCTTGAGCAATAGAAGGTTTAGCAGAGATAAAAATGTTAGCACTGGGAGGAAAAGGAATACCGACTCATAGCCCTTAATCTCTGCCAGATAGCCAAGTGCTAAAGGTCCAGAAAGGTATCCCAAGTCAAAGAACATTGTATAAATACCTGAGCCAACTCCCCTTACATTTTTGGGAAGAGTGGCCAAAGCAAGCATTTGAAGAGAAGGAACTGCCAGTCCAAACCCCATTCCTAAAACAACTGCACTTAAATATGCCTCGGGAGGCAGGAGGTAGAGGAGTAAAATAACGTACGCAAGTGTAACCAGCAGTAAACCCGCAGAAGCAACTGGAATCGGCCCCCTTTTGTCTGCCTCCCTTCCCCCAAAGACCCTTGTAAGAAAGCTAAAGCCACCCATGATGCTCGCGTATATTCCAAAAATACCCGTGCCCAGTCCAAGGACCTTGTAGTATGCCGGAAGGAAAGTGTACGCCCCACTATACGCAAAGCTCATAAAGAAAAGTGAAATCGCAGCACCTACAAAGGAGAGATTAACCAGTTCCCTATAAGAACCTTTCTTTTCCTCGCTTTCTTTAAACCTTATCTTGGCCTTAACCTCTCTATAAGCGGTTGATACAAACAGAAATCCCACTAAAGAGAGCAAAATCGCGAGAACGAAGGCAAAATTGAACCCAAAGTAGTCTGCAACAAGCCCCCCTACAGCAGGACCGATGAGCTGACTTAGAGAAAACATGGTTCCTCTCCATCCAAGAGTCTCCCCAACCCTTCCTTTAGGAGCTAAGTTTATGGCTGTCGCTAGGGAAGCCGGAAAGAAAAATGCTGATGCAATACCGTGCACTGCCCTTCCCGCAGCAAAAATAACCAGATTTTGCATGAGAAATGAGAGAAGGTAAAATACTCCTGCAACTGCTCCCAGGACTGTGCCCATCATCATTGCCTCAAAACTTTTTCCTTTGTCTCCTAAGATACCCCCAACCGGCTTCAATATAAGGGCAAATATCGAAGAAACAGAAGCTACTGTGCCAACCAAGAAAGGACTAGCCCCAAAACTTATAGCGAGAGGAGAAATTAGAGGCGCCACTAAGATATAACCCAAAAAGAAGAAAAATGCCGAAAAGTGAAGGAGCCACAGGTCTTTTCTCTCCATTATCTTCCCCCTAAATTTCCGCTACTGGACTTTCCATGCCATCTTTCATGTACGCAACGCTCATGTGCTTGGTATTCTTGGCGAATCCTATATTTCCTTCCCTATCAACCATAATTATTCCCATATTGTCCTGCCCAAAGTGTTTAGTTGCAAGCTCTATTGCAGCTTCACTGGCCTTTTGTGCATTCAATCCGAACCTAACAAAGTCTGTAGCAGTTTTTGCGAGGGACAGCTTTATGGCGACTTCTCCAAGCCCAGTGCAAGAAGCTCCAGCAAATTCATTAGCATAAGTTCCGGCACCGATTATTGGAGTATCGCCAACCCTTCCAAACATCTTCAAGAAAACTCCTCCCGTTGAAGTGCCTGCCACTATTTCCTGGCCATCGAAGGCAACTGCCCCGACGGTACTCCTTAAAACTTCAGGATATTCCTTTATCAGCTCGCTAATCTTTTTCCAGTGGGGGATGTTTCCATCTTCAAGAAGTTTTTGTCTAAGCTTTTTCCACTGTTCAATTCTTTCCTCTGTTACGGGATTATACTCCTCAAACCCCATCAAACGGGCGAATTTAAGGGCTCCTTCCCCAGCAAGGAGAACGTGGTCAGTCTTCTCCATGACTTTCCTTGCCACGCTTATGGGATTTTTAACCCCCCATATGCCTGCAATGGCTCCTGCTTCAAGATTGGAGCGCATAATAGCGGCATCCATCTCAACCCTGCCATCTAATGTCAAAACGCTACCCGTTCCGGCGTTAAAGATAGGATTGTCCTCCAGTACTTTAACGGCTTCTTCAACGGCATCCAGAGCAGAACCTCGTTTTAACTCTTTCCAGCCTGCCAAAACCGCTTCTCTAACCCCTTCAAGGATTTTTGGAATTCTTTCTTCATTTTTTATTGTCCCGGCACCACCATGAACAATAATAGCAACCATTAGAACCACCACTACGTAATGCCTTCGAAAGGTTAAAAGCATTATGGAAACGAAAAGAGAGAAGTTTCATCAGCTCAGGCTCATGTTTATTATTGTCTCCCCTATATTCTCAAGGTACTCCAGTATTCTCCGATAGCTGTCCATGGCAACGGACTTTCTGTAGTCTATAGATTTTATACGAGCCTTTAGTTCAAGCATTATTTTGTCAATCTTTTTCAGGTCTTTTTGGATTATTTGATCTATAACCTTTTGGATTATCTCCCTCAAGTACGAAATATCCAAATCAGGATCAAAGTTTTCAGCTATTCTGACCATGTGGTCCCCTATTCTTTCAATATTGCGCACTATAAAGAGGACTCCCAAAAGATCGAAATTCCTCTTAATAAGTTCATCATCCCTCGCTATGCTACCCCCAGAGAGAATCTTATTCACCGTCCTCAGTGTCAAGAAATAAAAGCGGTCCAGTTCGTTTTCGAGACCATTGATGTCCCTAAGAACTTCCTTTTTTTCAAATTCTCCTATAAGCATAAGGTCCTCTATCATTGAAAGCAAAATAGAGGCCAGTCTTTCTATTATTTCCCTCAGATTTACTTCTTCATCCGCCAGCAGGCTTTTGCTTATAATTCTAAGGGGCTCTTCTAAGATTATTTCCAATCCTGGGAGGTTCTGAATTGTCCCTCGTATCTTCACTTTATATAGCGGCATGTCCTCCGTGAATTTTACATCAATAACGTCATACCCCTGTATGTAGGCGGAAATCAGAAGCCTAATCGCCATGTCTGGTGAAATGTCCTTAGAAATAATAAGTTCCTTACTCTCGCTAACTTCTTTAGGCTCTTTGGGAAGTATCATCAGGGAACCATCGGGATTAATCACTATCGGGACAACATCCCCCTGCTTCAGATTATTTTCCTTCACCCACTTTTTTGGAAGTGAGATGATATATGAGCTTCGTCCTGTGAACTGTATCTTCCTAAACTCCATACCACGCACCCAATCTATATAGAATTCCTGCAATATAAATATTTTGACGTTTCGGCTTTACTCCCCTACTTCCAGACTCTCTTCGCCATGATTGCGTGTGAGTAGCATAATCTCAATAGTCTTCAGGAACTCCCTAAGGAATTCTAAGCCTCCACCATAGTTAACAGCCCCCGGATGGAGGGAGAGATAAAACATAAACCCTTCCTCAGAAGCTTTCTTATAATCATAAAGAGCTACAGATAGCCTCTCCTGTACCTGAGTCTCGTTGATATACCATGTGTACTCCCTGTTCACGATCCGCTCGCTACTGCCGTTAGGGAATATCAAGTAGTCTCTCGTCACCACTGTGAGGTTGTGCTCTAGAATAGCCCTCAGAGTTTCGTTGTTTAATGCCCACGCCGGCGGAAGAAAGAGTGATGGCTTTCCAAAGCCCAATGAGAATACCAGCGAAGTGGCGTTGTCGAGTTTCTCAGCAGCTAGCTCATAGGAGCAGTTGAACTCGTGATATGTATGGGCGTACCCGTGGAGCTCCACTCTATATCCTTTCTCCCGTAGTTCGTGAAGATACTCAACAAATTCTGGGTGCTTCCTTAAATCCCACGTGCCATTATAGTGCGTGGTATCGAAGACTGGAACTACAAACAGAATTGTGGAGGTTGAATAGTTAAACTCGTCGAGAATGGCTATTATCTCGCGGATTTCATCAAAATAAATGGGAGCAACATCGTGAATCAATATTGTTGGCCTCTCATAGTGGATGATTTCGTGAGTTATATCCCCACTTGGGCCGCGATCAAGCAGCTCTGTTTCCTCTGCATTCCCTCCCGAAGGAGTACTCTCCCGATGGTAAGTAACGTTTCCCACCAATATTGCGAAGACAAAAATTACAAGCATTAAGACGGCAAGGTACCTTTTTTCCACTAGACCTACCACCCAGTAATCTAAGGTATGAAATATAAAAAAGGTTACCGTTTCAAGGAGGTCAGTCTATAATCCTTTCCATCCAGCTTCCCCTTAGGAACCAGAGAAAAGCGAATAATCCGGCAATAACATTACTAAGGCCCATACCCAGAAAAAATACTCACTGAAGACCCTATGACCACACATAATCCAAAAGGTAGCGAGTGTTTGAGAAAACCGTCGCTATGGCGGCACCTGCAACACCAAGCCTTGAAACCCAAAAAACTAAAGGTCGAAAACAAGGTTGTTGAGAATTAACGGCCAAGATAACTTGAAGAGAGTTTTCTCAATGTTGGCCTCTAAGATTTCCGTTCTTATTTCTGCTATTCCAGCCATGACAAAAATATATAAATTTAATGGCCTATTATACGCTTCATCCAGCTTCCTCTAAGGAACCACAAAAAGCCAATTGTTGCTGCCAATACATTGCTTAGACCCATTCCAAGCCATACACCTGTTGTATCTGCCATTAATTTTCCAAGGAAGTATGCTAAGGGAATCCTAAGCCCCCACAGCCTCAGCATGCCAAGCAACATGCTCTTTTTGGTATGTCCAGAGCTCTGGAAGACATTGTTTACAGCTGAAAAAATACCAAAAAACGGCAATGAAAATGCAAAATACCTAACAAACTTAGCACTCTCCGCTAAAACTCTTTCATCCCTCACAAAGAACCCAAATATTTGGGCCCTGAACACAACCACTATGAGAGTTCCAATAGTGAGGACAATTAAATTGGTCAGCATAGCCATTTCAGCAATCTTCTTTGCCCTCTCATACTTCTCCGCACCAACATTTTGCCCAACCATAGTTCCCATTGCCATGCTTATGCCATCGGCTATAGCAAACATAAAGTTGGTAAGGCGGTTAGCTATGGTGTAAGTAGCAAATGCGACAGTTCCATAGATGTAAATTATCCTTGTAAGCACTACGAATCCAAAGGCATCCGTGGAGAAACCTACACTTGAAGGCAGCCCCACTCTAAAAATCCGCTTGTAAAAGTCCCAATCCGGTTTGAGGTTTTCCAACGTTAAGTGTATCCCTACTTTTCCTTTAAAGAGCAGGTATCCACCAATTAAAGAGCCAATGCTGTTGGAAAACATCGTAGCAACTGCAGCCCCCACGACCCCCAGTCTAGGGAATCCCAGCCATCCAAAAATTAAAAGCGGGTCTAGGATGATATTAAGAAAAACTGTAAACATGTTAATCTTAACAGGCGTTTTAGTGTCCCCCACCCCTCTCAGTAGAAAGTTAAAAGCAAAAAGAGTAAACGAAAAAGGTATTCCAATGAATATTACCCTAATATAGTTTAATGCATATGGATAAACCTCGGGAGTCACTTTCATAAAATCAAGCGCAACAGGTGCTATTATTAACCCAAAAACTGCCACAAACGCCGAAAAAAGCATCATTAAAGAATATAATGCACCAGCGGCTCTATTGGCCTTCTCATAATCTTTGGCTCCGATATATTGGCTCACAAAGGCAAAGCCTGCATTCGCAAAGCCCATTCCAATGCTCATAAAAAACCACACGAGAGGCCAGGCTGTCCCTGGGGCAGAGAGTTCTTCCGTACCTAATCTTCCTAGCCAGAAAGTATCTGTGAGGTTGTAGAGAACCTGAACCATGTTGTTAATTATCAAAGGATAGGCTAACTTCAGCATTGTTTTCTCTATGTTGCCTTCCACTATTTCCTGCCTCATTGCTTGGATTTTTTCTCCATCCATTGTGATCCCCTAATACTCGCTTAGTGCTCAAAGCATATCTTACTTCTGCTCAAAAGTGCCCACTTTACTATCAAACGAAAATCGAAGCGTTATTATAAAAAGCTTATCATGGATAAATTATCCTTAGAATGGTGTGTCAAAATGGAAATTTAGAGATTTAAATTAAGAAGTGAAGAAAAGAAGTTAGAGAGCTCAGAACTCGAGCTCGTCCTCATCTTTGTAGAGCTGTCTTCTGGCGTTCTCCAGCATTATCTTCTGCTCTTCTCTTGCCACTACTTTCCTTATGAGCTCAACAGCATCTGGGTTTGCTGAGATGCTGTCAATGCCGAGTCTAACGAGTATTCTTGCCATCTTTGGATCACTTCCAGCTTGTCCACAGATGCTTGTCTCGACGCCATACTTCTTGGCGACCTTAATGACGTGCTTGATGAGCTTGAGCACTGCTGGGTGCTTCTCGTCGTAGAGCTTGAAGACTCTCTCGTTGTCTCTGTCGATTGCAAGTGTGTACTGGGTGAGATCGTTTGTACCGAAGCTTACGAAGTCGAGGCCTTCCTTACAGAGGTCCTCTATAATCAGTGCTGATGCTGGTGTTTCGATCATGACACCAAATTCGACATCCTTGTGTGGTTCAAGGCCTACTTCTCTTGCGATTCTCTTTGCTTCTCTGAGCTGCTCGACGTGGCTGACGAGTGGGAGCATGACACCAATGTTGTCGTAGCCCTCATCAACAAGCCTCTTGATAGCCTTGAACTCAGCCCTGAGGAGCTCTGGTTGGTCAAGACCTCTTCTAATTCCTCTCCATCCGAGCATTGGGTTTCTCTCTTCTGGCTCGTCTTCTCCACCTGGGAGTTCTCTGAACTCGTTAGTTGGGGCATCGAGGGTTCTGTACCAAACCCTTCTTGGATAGAATGCCTCTACGACCTTTCTGATGCCCTCAACAAGCTTCTCAACGAGCTCATCTTCCTTACCCTCTTTGATGAACTTAACTGGGTGAACTCCGATACCAAGGATCATGTGCTCTGCTCTAAGGAGTCCAACACCATCAGCGCCGGTTGCAGCGGCCCTTTCTGCAACTTCTGGCATTGAAACGTTTACTTTAACTTCTGTGGCTGTGACAAGTGGAGCTCCTGCAACTACAACCTGCCCTCCAGCGCCAGCTACTTTCTCTTCTTCTTTCTTTCCAACAAGGCTCTTGACTATGCCCTCGTATACTACACCTCTTGTACCGTCAACTGTTACGAGCATTCCGTCCTTGAGAACCTTTGTAGCGTTCTTTGTACCAACAACGGCTGGGATTCCAAGCTCTCTTGAGACGATAGCAGCGTGGCAGGTTCTTCCACCTTCATCTGTAACGATAGCAGCGGCTCTCTTCATTGCTGGAACCATATCTGGGTTGGTCATTGTGGTAACGAGGACGTCTCCTTCCTTGACCTTGTCAATCTCGCTTGCGTCGAAGATAACGACGACTCTACCAGCACCAACACCTGGTGATGCACCAAGTCCCTTGAGGAGAACCTTCATCTCTTCGGTCATCTCGGCTTCCTCCGCCTTGACCTCGTCTTTCAAGGTTGTGATTGGTCTGCTCTGGACGATGTAGAGCTTGCCATCGTCCTTATCGTAAGCCCACTCAATGTCCTGTGGCCATCCGTAGTGCTCCTCAATCTTAGCACCCATCTTTGCGACTTCAACTATCTGCTCATCTGTGAGAACCTGCTTCTCAACCCACTCTGGGCCGAGGTACTCAGCAACTGGGACTTTAACTGTTCCCTTACCTGTCTCTGGGTTTCTAACAATCATTATTTCTTTCTTAGCAATGATCTTCTCCTTAATCTTCCAGGTGCCCTTCTCAACAATGTACTCGTCTGGGGTTACGGCACCGCTAACAACAGCCTCGCCAAGTCCCCATGCAGCGTTAATCATTATCTCGCTTCTATCGTTTGTGACTGGGTTTGCAGTGAACATAACACCGCTTGTCTCGCTGTTAACCATCTTTTGAACAACAGCGCTCAGGTAAACCTTTGAGTGGTCAAATCCTTGCTTTGCTCTGTAGAATGTTGCTCTTGCAGTCCAAAGTGAAGCCCAGCATCTCTTTACCTTGTCCTTAACATCATCTGCACCAAGAACATCCAAGTAGGTCTCTTGCTGTCCAGCGAATGATGCCTCCGGAAGGTCTTCAGCTGTAGCGGAGCTTCTAACAGCAACATAAACCTCGTCTTTACCAAATCTCTGGCTGAGCTCCTTATAAGCTTGCTCGATTTCCTTGGCAATTTCCTCAGGCATTTCAAGGGAAATTATCTTCTCCCTAATCTTAGCGGTGTTCTCCTGGAGCTGCTTGCTGTCATCAACATTGGTTTTGCTTATAATATCCATAATCCACTCCTGGAGAGTCCTTCCGTCTTCAACTTTAACGTTTTCAACAAAGTATTTGTATGCTTCAGCTGTAACACAGAACCCCGGTGGGACTGGGATTCCAGCTTTTGTCAGTTCTCCAAGGTTTGCACCCTTTCCGCCCACAAGTGGGACGTCTTCTTTGCCCAATTCTTCAAACCATTTTATGAATCTGTACGCCATCTCGACCCCTCCTTTTAGAATAACCGGAAATGATATAGAAATAGCCTATTTAAAATTAACTGTCCAAAAATGGCTTTTGAGCCCATAAAATAATGCTTTAAAATTTTAAAAAACTAAAAAGTCTGAAACTCCAGAATTTTATCTGAAAAGTTCACTGGCATTCTTAGCGCCGTTGGAAGCTAGTGATTGTGTATTCATTCTTTCTGTGATGTTGCTTTTTGGTGGAGAGCCTGTTTGAAGTATATATCAAAAGGTTAAAATACAAATTTAAACCAATTATTTTTTTATTTTTTGGTGATCCTTTATGAACCCCCTTGAAGAAGCCCTCAAAATTAAAGACCAAATAATCGCCTGGCGCAGAGATTTTCACATGTATCCCGAGCTTGGCTATGAGGAAGAAAGAACTTCAAAAATTGTTGAGGAACACTTGAGAGAGTGGGGATACATAATTAAGCGCGTTGGAACCGGGATAATCGCAGATATCGGAGAAGGCGAAAAAACCATAGCCCTAAGGGCGGATATGGATGCCCTACCAGTTCAGGAGGAAAACGATGTCCCCTATAAGTCAAAGATTCCCGGGAAAATGCACGCTTGCGGTCACGATGCTCACACGGCAATGCTTCTCGGAGCGGCAAAAATAATAGCTGAGCACAGAGATGAGCTTCCCAACAGAGTAAGGCTAATCTTTCAGCCAGCAGAAGAGGGAGGAAACGGAGCTCTGAAAATGATAGAAGGAGGAGCTTTAGAAGGCGTTAACGCCATCTTTGGCCTCCACGTATGGATGGAACTACCGAGCGGTGTTGTTGGTATAAGAGAAGGCCCCTTCATGGCTGGAGTGGGAAGGTTTGATGTTGAGATATTGGGAAAAGGCGGACACGGAGCTTCGCCACATGAAACCATCGACCCAATTCCAATAGCGGCCCAAGCTGTTTTAGCTTTCCAGACAATCATAAGCAGGAACCTTAATCCCCTGGAAAGTGGAGTTGTGAGCGTGGGCTCAATAAAAGCCGGAGAAGCTTTTAACGTGATTCCAGAGAGAGTTTATATGAGCGGCACCTACAGATTTTTCACGCCTGAAACAAAAAGCCTTGTTGAAAAAAGAATTGAGGAGATTTTAAAAGGCATAACATTAGCCAACAATGCCTCGTATAAGCTCAAAATAGAAGAAGTTGGTCCGCCAACAATAAACAACCCACAAATGGCCTCTCTCGCCAAGAGAGTTGCCCAAAATCTGGAATTGAAAGTGGAAGAAGTTCCAAAGACCATGGGAGCTGAAGACTTTGCCTTTTATCTCCAAAAAGTACCGGGAGCATTCATAGCTTTAGGCATTAGAAACGAGGAAAAGGGCATAGTATATCCACATCACCATCCAAAGTTCGATGTTGATGAAGATGTTCTTCACTTGGGAACTGCGTTGGAAGTGGGATTAGCTTTTGAAAGAATTTGAGTTATTGTTTAACCTTTTCATTTACTTAACGAACTCATTTTGAATTGAAGCTACACATATAAATTATTGACTTCTTGCTATCTATTGAGCATTAATGGGCTTTATGTCCCATTATCGCAGACAGCCAAAACGCTATGAAACTATTTTTATACACCAAGATACTGTCAGGATAACTGGGGCATCACCTCCTGAAGCCATTCAGTAACATCACCAGGCGGATCACCAAAACTAGAATGAATTCTGACAAAATTATACCAGAAGGCAAACAGAAAAACAAACCTATGAACCCTCCTCCAGTCTTTACCCCTGAAATTATTCCAGAAACGCTTCGTCCTCTCCTTCAACGTCCTAAACCAGCGCTCAACACTGTTCCTCGGCCCGAAAGTCACATGCAGATAATCCAGCCCGAGAGATTTAAACGCTGATTTATACCACGGCCCTTTGT
>NZ_WHIZ01000060.1:0-12455 GCF_009372125.1 Thermococcus sp. 101 C5 | reverse complement strand
GTAATGTGTTATGGTCTGAAAATCCTCCTCAGAGTCAAATACTGTTTAAATAACAGGGGGTGAAACTAAACACGCCCAAACTGAGAGAAAAATTTATTAATGAAGAAAAACAGATACACACTTGCCGATATTAGTACATCGGCATATTTTTTCATACAATATTACACGAGGTGAAATGAATGGAGCAAAGAGATAGGTGGGCAACCAAACTTGGTTTGATTTTAGCTATGGCAGGAAATGCCATCGGTCTCGGCAATTTCTGGAGATTCCCCTACCAGGCAGCCAAATACGGTGGCGGCGCCTTCATGATACCATACTTCGTAGCACTGTTCCTCCTCGGAATTCCAGTGATGTGGATTGAGTGGGTCGAGGGTAGATACGGAGGCAAGTATGGCCACGGTACTCTAGGTCCGACGTTTTACCTGATGGCCAGGGAAAGCGTAAAACCCAGAACAGCGGTTATCTTCGGAATGATCGGCGGTATGCTTGCATTTTCAGTTACATCACTCCTAAACGGCTATTACCTCCACATCGTCGGATGGTCTGCAGCTTATACCTACTTCAGTGCAACGGGAGCATACATGGGTGCAAGTAGTACCTACGATTTCTTTGTAAATTACATACAGAACACCCCCCAAGTATTGGTATTTTGGGCTATCTCTGTTGGCCTCCTTGGCATCGCAGTAGGACAAGGTGTTAGCAAAGGTATCGAGAGATGGGTAAAAGTCATGATGCCAGCTTTGTATGTAGCGGCCATCTTACTGGTTATAAGGTCTCTCACCCTTGGTTCACCAGTGAAGCCGGAATGGAGCTCAATTAAAGGATTTGAGTACCTCTGGGAGCCGAGATTCAGTGATGTGAGCTGGGAAGCTGCTTTAGCTGCGGCAGGACAGATATTCTTCACGCTGTCACTTGGTATGGGTATCATACAGAACTATGCCTCTTACCTTGGCCCAGAAGATGACGTTGCCCTTAGCGGTCTCGCTACAGTCTCGCTCAACGAGTTTGCTGAAGTTATCCTTGGCGGCTCAATAGCCATCCCAATAGCCTTCGCTTATCTCGGTCCAGAGGGTGTAAAGGCCGGAGTAGGACTTGCTTACTTAGCATTACCCAATGTCTTTATGAACATGCCTGGTGGCCAGCTATTCGGAGCACTCTGGTTCTTATTGCTTTGGTTCGCCGGTTTCACATCAGCTATAGCCATGTATAACTATCTTGTCGCCCTGCTTGAGGAGGATCTTAAGATCAACAGAAAGATCGGTTCCGCAATAATCTTCGCACTGTACTTCATAATAGGTTTACCAATAGCCCTTGACAAAACACTCTTGCTATTAACTGATCTCGACATGTGGGTTGGCAGCTACCTCCTCGTAGTGCTTGGGCTCTTTGATATCATAGTTGGTGTATGGTTATTCAAACCAGAGAACTTCTGGGAGGAGCTCCACAGGGGAGCTTACATCAAAGTCCCCGAGTGGGTCAAGCCGATAATCAAATACATAGCACCGCTGTACGTCCTCATACTGCTCGGGAAGAACACATGGGACTACTTCAACAACGGCACCATAACAATGTCCCAGAAGTACCTTGAGTACCTCGTCAACAATGAGGCCCTCATAAGCACCACAACTGAATACGCAAGAAAGATTGTCATTGAGTCAAGGGCAGTGATAATATTAGTGCTCATCATCGGTGCAATTGAAGCATACATGGCTATCAAGAAGAAGTACGGTGAAGAGCTAGAGAAGAACGAGGTAATAATAAAGCTCTGAGGTGGTGAAAATGAAGGCAAGTGCTCTGGCATTTATGGCCCTTGCATGGGGCGTAATATTAATCTGGATGTACTTAGCTGTGGGCAAGTTGCTCAAGGCAGAGCAAAAATCTTAAAGCCCTTTTCTTTTCTTTATAATATTTAGAGGAGGTGTTCTTTGTGAAAAGCCCAGAGCTTCTTAGAGAAACTGCAAAGGTTTTAGAAGAGACTGAGGAAAAAATTAAAGGTTTAACTTCCCTCTCACCAAAGCGGAAACAGATCGCCTTAAAAAAGATAAGAGAGGCAAAAGAGAACTTTAGAAAAATTGCTGATGATGTTGTCATCGATAATGAAGAACTCGCCAACTTTTTCTTGAAGCGTGCTGTTAAGCTGAAAAACTCCACAAACAATAAGAGCATAGAGCGACTTGGGGAGAAAGAGTACCTGAAAGACGTTGAGGCAATGTTTAGATACTCCAAGGCGGCACCCTATGATTTTGCCGGGCTTATGAAGTATGTAAATAGAGCCTACAAGGCGTATGTGTGGGGGATGGTGAGCTTTTTTGTTGTAACCGCGTTCCTGCCTGTGGAATTTAAAATAACCTCATTGATATTGCTAATCCCAATATTGTTGTCCCTTCTGAGTTTAAGGAAAAGGGGATACACTGGCCTTATGCTGGCTTTTGCTGCAATTCCAATTCCACTGATAACAGGTGCCCTCGCAGTGAGGGCTTATATCGATGTGTTTATCAACCCCACCGCACTTCAAGAAGCCGCTCAAGGATTGGGGGTGTCTACAACTACCGCCCAAATCGTCGCTGGAGTAATGGTGCTCTTTGGAATTGCCGAGCTGGTGTTGTTGAGCTATGCCATATACATGTTCTACAAGCACAGGCACGCGTTCCTTTGAGAAATTAAAAAATAGCTCTCAATAGAGAGCTTCGTTTCCTTTTTCTCCAGTTCTTATTCTTATCGCTTCATAAACAGGGAGGATAAATATCTTGCCATCCCCGGGTATACCTCGTCTAGCATTCTGGATTATTGTATCAACCACTTTTTCAACATCCTCATCCTTAACGACTATCTCTATCTTCATCTTGGGCATGAGCTCATAGGGGGGCACTCCACCCTGTACGCCCCTACCCTTGACGGGGTAGGCAGTCATAGGGACTACTCCCATCTGTTTCAAAGCCCTGTGGACTCTATCAAAATCCTCTTCCCTAACAACGGCTTCAATCTTTTTCATAAACTCCACCAAATATAATTAGGAAAGAAAAGAAGATAAACTTTTCTAACCCAGGTATTTCAAAGCCCTTTCAAGTCTCTTCTTTGGAATTCTTGTTTCTTTTGCCAGTTTCACTAAATCGGCATTTTTAAGGTCTTCAATGCTTCTAATCCCAGCTTTCTTTAGCTTTTCAACGGTCTTTGGGCCTATACCCTTTATAGCCAGAAGCTTTTTCTCGAATTCTTTTTCTTCCTTTGTTATCTCTTCAAGTTCAAGCTGACGTTTGGCTTTACTGCTCTCCCACCTTTCCTCCAAGTTCTGAGCACTTGCAACGCTTATGCTTTCCCCTTTCTCCTCTTCCTCTAAGGGAATTTCCGGCGGTTCAATGTAATCGGGAACACTCGGAGGCTCTTCACTCACGTAAACCTCGATGTTTATTGGGTGAAATGGATTGTCAATTTCCTCAATATCTTCCAAGAACTCTTTTTCTTTAAATTTGCCGCTCTTGAAGTACTCCTCCAGAGCATTTGCCAGACGGTGGAAGTAGTTTGCATGCTCCAAAAGGCGCTTCTTTCCGTATTCCTTCGCCTGACCCGTTGTGATGAGGAAGGGCCAATCACTGCTCTCAATAAGCAAAAGTTCCCTTCCAAGCTGCTCAAAAACTCTATCTCCGAATTCGTCTTCATGGAGATATTTGCTTGCAAGAGCAACCATCCTTCTCTCTGCAAGATGTATATGCTCCCACATCCACTCCACTTCTGGATTCCACCATGTGTAATGAGTCCCATACATTCCCCAAGAACCCTCGGGGAGTTCTATTTCATACCTCTCCCCCCGGTAGTTCTCCAGGAACCTTGATATCGTCGTGGTTTCTATTCCCGCTTCTTCCATGAGCTCCAGTACCCTTCCAAGCCACTTAACCCCTTCAAACCACCAGTGGCCAAAGAGTTCTGTATCGTAAGGCGCAACCACTATGCCTTTTTCTCCGTATTCCCTCTTATATTCTTCCAAGAGAGAGTTAACTAAGCTTACAAAGTGTCTTGCATGTTCTTCAACTCTCTCCAAGGCTTTTTCCGGGACATAGGGTTCTTTTCCTCCAAGGCCAACTTCTTTGGACGTAACTCTCCAGTACTGCCCTCCGCTCTTCTCTGCTTTTTTGTGGAATTCCCTGTACCAGAAATCTCCCGGGTAACCTATGTCGGCACTCCAGACCTGAAGCCCAGTCTCCCTGTTCCTCGCGAACACAGCTATGTCCGTTCCCTTTATGAAATAAGGTCTTAGCGTGGACTTCTTAGTCTTTGCAGGGAGAATTTTTCCATAACCAAAGCTCGCGGGACCCTCGTCTATTAAGTGGCTCTCAACAAAGAAAAACTTCAGCCCATATTTCTCCAAGAACTTTTCAATCCCCTTTCGCCATACGATTTCTCCACTGCTCGGACTTTGCCATAATCCCTCTGGTCTGTAAGCACATTCTGGGAGCCATATTCCTCTTGGCTTCCTTCCAAAATGCTTCTCGTAAGTGAGAACTCCATTGGCAATTTGTCCTTCAATGGCTTCATCTCTCTCCAAGAGGGGCAGATAGCCGTGAGTTGCTCCAGATGTTATTATCTCCACGTAGCCTTCATCCTGGAGCTTCTTGAGAACCCCAAGTATGTCCCCGTTTATTTTCCTCCAGTACTCATAAACTTTGGTAAAGTAATCGAGCATATAGGAGATTGCATGCTTGAGCTTTTCATCTTCGTATTTCTTCAAGTCCTCGCGCATGGCATTGAGCTTTCTTTCCATGTACTCCTCAAATCCCTTCTTTATGTGCTCATCCGAAAGCTGCTCGGCCAGTATTGGCGTAACACCAATTACCAGCTGAAACTTTACTCTCTTCCTCTTAAGCCTCTCGAACTCCATCAGAAGAGGCAGATACGTCTCGGAGATGGCTTCAAAGACCCACTCTTCACCAAAAGGCCATCTGCCATGTTTTCTCACATAGGGGATATGAGTGTGTAACACAAACGTAAAATATCCTCTGACCATAAAATACCACCTCTATGCTGTAATTCTTTTGAAATTTACTAACTTTTGAGTATTTAACAATTTCGGAATAGAAATCCCTTTTGTGGTTTTAACAATGGTTCATGACCTTTTTCTTTTTCTCAAGCCTCGCCCTTCAGGGCGGGGAGGAGGTCAGAGCGAGATGTCTCTAATAAAAGAGAGCAATCAACACCATACTTTAAAAGGCATTTAAAACAACCTTCTCATAGGTGGGAAGTATGAAGCAGGAAATGAGCAGTGTCGACATCAAGTACATAGTGGAGGAACTGAAGTCCTTGGAGGGAGCTTTGATTGACAAGATATATCACGATGGAGAGCAGATTAGGATAAAACTCCGCGTGGCGGGAGAAGGAAGAAAAGACCTTATTATTGAAGCGGGAAGGAGGATTCACCTAACAACCTACATAAAAGAAGCCCCACAACAGCCCTCTTCGTTCACAATGCTTCTCAGAAAATACCTGAGCGGCTCAAGGCTCGAAAAGATAGAACAGCACGATTTCGACAGAATAGTAAAGCTCAAGATAGGGGAATACACACTAATAGCCGAGCTCTTTAAAAGAGGTAATATTATCCTCGTTGATAAAGACAACGTTATAGTCTCCGCCCTAAGGTACGAAGAGTTTAAGGACAGGGTGATAAAGCCAAAACACGAGTACAAGCTTCCCCCCGCGAGAGAAAATCCCATTGATATTTCCTGGGAGAAGTTTAAGGAACTCATATCATCTCAAGAAGTTGAGATAGTCAGGGCTCTGGCGAGAAACCTCAATATGGGAGGGCTATACGCGGAGGAGATTCTTTTAAGGGCTGGGGTGGAAAAAACTAAAAAAGCCAGTGAACTGAGTGAAGACGAGCTCAGGGTGGTCTTTGACAAAATGAAAGAAGTTTTTAATTCTCCAAAGAATCCGAACATAGTGTATAAAGACTCCGCACCCATAGATGTTCTTCCGATTGAGCTCAAGTGGTATGAAGGCTATGAGAAAAAATTCTTCGAGACTTTTAGCGAGGCTTTGGATGAGTATTTTGGAAGAGTTCTTATCGAGAGCGCGAAGCTTGAGAGAACCAAGAAGCTTCAAGACAAGAAGAGATCCCTAGAAGTTACCCTCAGAAAACAGGAAGAAATGATAAAAGGTTTTGAAAAAGAAATGCAGGAAAATCAGGAAATTGGTGACTTAATATACGCTAACTTCACTTTTGTGGAAAATCTCCTAAAGGAACTTTCAAAGGCAGTTGAAAAGCTTGGATGGGAGGAGTTTAAAAAGAGAATAGAAGAAGGTAAAAAATCAGGCAATAAAGTTGCCCAGATGATAAAAAGCGTAGATCCAAAAGAAAAGGCCGTGACAATAGAACTGGAAGGTAAAAAGGTGAGGCTTTATCTCGACAAGAGCATAGGGGAAAATGCCGAGATATACTATGAAAAGGCCAAAAAAGCCAAGCATAAACTTGAAGGGGCCAGAAAAGCTCATGAAGACACCCTGAGGAAAATAGAGGAGATAGAGAAGCTCATAGAAGAGGAAGAGAAGAAAGAGCTTAATGTGAAAAAGCTTGAAAAACGTAAGAAAAAGTGGTTTGAAAAGTTCAGGTGGTTCATAAGCAGTGAGGGCTTTTTGGTGATAGGAGGAAAAGATGCCACAACGAACGAAATAGTCGTAAAGAAGCATATGAGTGAGAACGACCTCTACTGCCATGCTGACATCTACGGGGCCCCACACGTGGTAATAAAAGATGGCAAGAAGGCCGGTGAGAAAACGATATTTGAAGCCTGCCAGTTCGCAGTTTCAATGTCAAGGGCATGGAAAGACGGGATATATTCGGGAGACGCCTACTGGGCAGACCCAAGCCAAGTTACAAAAAAAGCTCCAAGCGGAGAATACCTGGGCAAAGGAGCCTTCATGGTTTATGGAAAGAGGAACTGGATGCACGGGCTACCTGTGAAGCTCGCCATCGGTGTAGTAGAGTACGAAGGAGAGAGACTCCCCATGTGCGGGCCCGTTGATGCCGTTAAGGCTCATGCGGATAAGTATATCGTCATCCGCCCGGGAAGAACAAAAAAGAGTGAACTTGCTAAAAAAATAGCTAAAATTTTCGAGAAGTGGGGCTACAAAGTGGATCTTGACGAGTTAATGCAAATCCTACCCCCCGGAAACGGTGAGATTGTGGAGGTGGTAGAATGATAAACCTCTACGCAATAGCCCAGAGAGAACTCGCAAAGGACTTGCTCTTCGAGGTTGACGATGAAGTGGTTACGTTCTCTGTAAAAGGGCTGTTTCATAGGTAGTGATAAATGGAACTTTTGAATTCTTTTGTTTTCCGTAATTTTTAAATAGTCTCTAATTATACTTCCTTGTGGTGAAGCAGTTCCCAGAATGTGGGGTTTGTCAAGCCCGAATGGGGACTGTCGAGAGCCTTGAAGATGTGGGGAGTCTCCGTTCCCCCCGAAAGCCAGCCAATGAAGACGGGAGGCTGGAAGGTCAGCCGTGCTGATGTTTACGAACTTTACACAAATTACGACTGACCAGAACGGTTATGATAGCAAAGACAAACTCAAAGGGTTATAATTTCTCTTTTATCGAGATCACGGACAATGAATTTGTGCTGGCAGTCCAGATGAAGGGATATGTGATTTATATCGGCTTAGAGAGCGACGAAATACTTGACGAAGATGCATATCCAGAAATCGTAAGGGCATTGATAAACCACCTCTTGCCTGCCCTTCATGCCCTTGTCAAAGAGGCCGAGAAGAGCTATACCGGGAAAGCAGATTTGCTTTTAGACGATAATATGAGCCCTGAAATGAAGGAATTCTTTTATGAGCTGCTCTTAAAACACAAAAAGGGATTGCCAACGCACGAGCAGGTCGACGTTGCGTAGCAAAGGTTTTAAAGAATTCATCATAGGGACGAACCATGAGAAAAACCAAATACTACTCATATGTGGTTGGAGAACTCCCAAAGGGATGCCAGCTGTGCGTTCAGGGGGCGAAGCTGGTACTCTTTACGACTGGGGTTTGCCCCAGAGATTGTTTCTACTGCCCCCTCAGCCCTTGGAGAAGAGAAGACGTCAGCTATGCAAACGAGCGACCAGTAAAAAGCATAGATGATATAATAGAAGAGGCTAAAATTCAAGTCGCCTTAGGCGCTGGGGTTACCGGGGGGGATCCGCTTTCAAGAATAGATAGAACTGTAGAGTACATAAAAGCTCTAAAAGAGAACTTTGGTGAAAAGTTTCATGTTCACCTCTATACCACCGGAGCGCTGGCCACGAAAGAAAACCTTGAAAAGCTTTATTCTGCAGGTCTGGATGAAATACGCTTCCATCCGGATATTTTTAATCCCAGCTCAAAGCTTCTCCAGAAAGAGCTTGAGAACATAAAGAATGCTTTTGATTTTGATTGGGACGTCGGCGGAGAAGTGCCGAGCGTTCCTGGGCAGGAAGAAAGGATTAAGTGGTTCGCCGAGTTCTTAGATTCCCACGGAGCAAAGTTCCTCAACATAAACGAGCTTGAGTTCAGTGAAACCAATCTGGATGCACTCCTCTCAAGAGGACTTAGAACCGTTAGCAACGAAAGTTCAGCGATAGCGGGAAGCCTCGAACTGGGGCTGAAAATCCTTGAATGGGGAGAAGAAAACACCTCCCTGAACTACCACCTATGCACAGCCAAGCTTAAGGACGCTGTTCAGCTGAGAAACAGACTCAAGAGGATGGCAAAGAATGTTGCCAAACCCTATATGGAAATCACTGAAGAGGGAACCTTAAGGTTCGGGATTGCGGTGTATGATGACTTAATGGAGCTCTATACCTTGCTTGTAGAGGAAGCGGGAGTTCCGGAAGAGTGGCTCTACATAAACATGGAAAAGGGAAGGATTGAAATGCCCATAGAGGTCGCGGAAGAGCTCGCCGATGCTATAGAGGGAGATGTAAAGTTCTACATAGTCGAGGAGTATCCGACGTGGGATAGGATAGAGGTCGAGAGGATTCCGCTGCCGTGATATCTCATCTGTTAAAAAGGTGCTAAAATTAGAAATCAGAAAAAAGGAGAAACGCTCAGCTCTCGACTTTCTCAATTCCTATCTTTGCCTCAACTTCCGGCCACTCGACAACGTATCCCTTTGCTTCCTCGAACCTAACCTCAACTGCCCTTGTTTCTCCCTTTATGTAGTCAAGCATCTCCTGCAAGAGCCCTTTGTTTTCGTCAGTTGTTTCAATGTACACCATTATTCTGTCATTGACGTCTAAGTCGAGCTGCTTTCTCATCTCCTGTATTCTTCTCACGAATTCCCTCGCAAGTCCTTCCATCATAAGCTCCCTTGTGAGTGTCTTGTCAACAAAGACCTTGCCGTGATCGAATTCTTCTCCAACGAGGAAGTCTGGGAGTTCTTCCTCAACGATAATGTGCTCTCTTTCGATTGTAAACTCCTTGCCTTCTATTTCCACTTTCAGCTTTCCTTGCATAAGCTTTTCATAGAGCTCCCTGTCGTCCTGCTCCTCAATCCACTTTGCAATTAACTTTGCATCTCCCTTGAAGTGAGGCCCGAGTTTGGCGAAGTTGGGCTTTACTCTTATTTCTCTCTCAACCTTGGCTACCTTGACTTCTTTAGCATTGAGCTGGTCTTTGAGGAGGTAGTTAAGCCTTTCAACGGCTTTCTTTGTTGTTTCGTCCTCGGTCTCTATGAGTATCTGCCTCACAGGATAGCGGAGTTTTATCTTTGCCTTCTGTCTCGCCGCAGAGCCAGCTTCCACTATTTTTCTGACTATCTCCATTTCCTTTTCAAGCTCTTCATCTACCCATCTCTCGTCTTTCTTGGGCCAGTCTTCGAGGTGAACGCTCTCCTTTCCGCTGAACGGTCTTATGAGGTTCTGGTAAATTTCCTCGGTGATGTAAGGTGTAACTGGTGCCATTAGTCTGAGCAGAACGTCAAATACCTTCCACAGCGTCCAGTAAGCGGCAAGCTTGTCAGGGTCATCTTTCTCAATCCAGAGCCTCTTTCTTATGAGCCTCACGTACCACCTGCTCAGGTCTTCTGTTACAAAGTACTCTATTGCTCTCGTTGCCCTTGTGAGGTAGAATGTCTCTATTCCATCTTCAACAGCGCTTATGAGGGTGTTTACTCTCGAAAGTATCCACCGGTCCTCCTCTCTAAACGGAAGCTCCTCTGGGTTGACTTTTGTGGGGTCGAAGTTGTCCAGGCTCATGTAGGTCGAAGCCAGGATATAAACGTTCCAGAGGATGTTGAGCATTCTCTTAACCTGCGCAAGCCCCTTCCAGCTGAACCTCAGGTTTTCCCATGGAGTTGTTGCCCAGAGCATGTAGAATCTGAATGGGTCTCTTCCTTCCTTCTGGACAACTTCCTCCGGCCTTATTATGTTACCAAGGCTCTTGCTCATTTTATCTCCCTTTTCGTCCAGAACGTAGCCGTGCATTGCAACCTTCTTGTACGGAACGGTGTCAAATGCAACAACGCTTGCCGCCTGCTGGGAGTAGAACCACTTTGTAACCTGGTCTTCTCCCTCAACTATGAAATCCGCTGGCCAAAGCCTCTCGAAGAGGTCTTTCCTTCTCGGATAGTCAAGAGAAGCCCAGCTCGCTATTCCACTGTCGAACCAAACATCGAGGACGTCTTTGACCCTCTTCATGTCTCCTCCACACTTGGGGCACTTGAGGGTCACTGTGTCAACCCATGGCTTGTGGAGGTCTACTTCGTGAAAGTCCTTCTCTATTGGCTCCTTGCTCATCTCTTTGAGCTCATCAAAAGACCCTACTACGTGGATGTTACCGCATTCTTCACATACCCAGATTGGGAGGGGTATTCCCCAGTACCTTTGCCTTGAGATGCACCAGTCTCCGCTGTTCATGACTCCGTTGTCGTACCTTATCTTTACCCAATCTGGATACCAGGTGACGTTCTTGTCGTTTTCTTCTATTATTTTGTCTTTAACCTTGCTAATCTTTAGGAACCACTGATCTGTAGCCCTAAATATCAGCGGAGTCTTACAGCGCCAGCAGTGTGGATACTTGTGCTCTATTGTGCCAGCCTTCACAAGGAGACCCTTTTCTTTGAGATACTCTATTATCTCCGGATCAGCATCTTTAACGAACTTGCCTTCCCACTTTCCTTCGACGTACCTTCCTTCATCGTCGAGAGGTGAGTAGATTGGCAAACCGTACTGCTTTCCTACCTCAAAGTCTTCTTCACCGTGTCCTGGAGCGGTGTGGACTAAGCCAGTACCGTCTTCGAGAGTTACATGCTCTCCCAATATTACGCGGTGAGCCCATTCGTATTTTTCTCTAAACTCCTTCTGTCTCGGGTACTCCTCCAGAAACGGATGCACATACCTTAAGCCCTCAAGTTCTTCGCCCTTGAATTCTTCCACGATTTCTCCCTTGACACCGGCTTCATGGAGAACTCTTTCAACTAATGCCTTCGCTACTATCCAGTACTCTTCCTTTCCATCGAAGGATACCCTCACTTTTGCATATTCATATTCGGGGTGAACTGTAACGGCCAAGTTAGCCGGTAAAGTCCACGGCGTTGTTGTCCAGATAAGGAGGTACTCATTTTCTTTTCCTTCTATCGGGAACTTCACGTATATGCTTGGGTCTTCCCTTATTTTGTATTCTCCCCTGACTTCGTGTTCAGCCAAAGCAGTCTCACATCTGGGACACCAGTGGAGAACCCTCTGATCCTTCTCTAAAAGTCCCTTCTCCCATGCTCTCTTTAAAGTAAACCAAGCTGATTCTATGTACTCATTCTTGATCGTCATGTAGGGGTTATCCCAGTCCATCCAAACTCCAAGCATCTTAAACTGCTCTGTCATGATTTTGAGGTTCGTTAAAGCGAACTCCTTACACTTCTTTATGAAGTTTTCAACGCCAACCTTCTCTTCTATGTCCTTCTTGTATTTCAATCCGAGGGCCTGCTCAACTTTAACCTCTATGGGCAGACCGTGCATGTCAAATCCGGGCTGCCTTCTGACGTTATAGCCCTGCATGGTTCTGAATCTTATCACCATGTCCTTGATTATTTTGTTCCATGCAGTACCCAGGTGTATAGCGCCACTCACATATGGTGGTCCATCAAGAAAATAGTAGTCCGGTCCGTTTTCTCTTGCTTTTTTCACCTTGTTGTAGACGTCATTTTCTTTCCAGAATGCTTCTATTTTTTCCTCTAAGACCTGCGGATTATACTCCCTCATCTCTGGCTCCTTTATCATACCAAAAACCTCCTGGAATTTGTAGAATAAGCTAGATCAGCAGAATAGCCCAGGGAATCATGGGCAAAATGCACGGCGAAGGATAAAACCCTCCCCCCTCATGGGCATCGGTCAAAATTGCAGAGTTCCGTTTATAAATCTTTTGCCAAAGAGGGCGTGTTTAGTTTCACCCCCTGTTATTTAAACAGTATTTGACTCTGAGGAGGATTTTCAGACCATAACACATTAC
>NZ_WHIZ01000005.1:0-45801 GCF_009372125.1 Thermococcus sp. 101 C5 | reverse complement strand
TTCTCCCAGTTGTGGAGGGTTGAGTAGTGAATGTTTGCTCCGAAGAATTTTCTGCCGTAGTGCTGGGCGTCTCTGAGGGGTAGGTTGTAGTATTGTTTAAAGAGGAGTATTGCCAGTATTGTTTTTACTGGAAATTTTTTGGATTTTGGCAGGTTCTTCAGCTTTCCTTCTGATTCGAAGTCTGCTAAAACGTCAAGAATTGTGAATGCCACGCTTTCAGGGTCTTTGAGTCTGTGATCCCATCTGGGGATCACGGCAACCACCTGAAAGAATTCAGCAAAAACCCTAATAAAGGTTACTATAAACACGCCCTCTTGTTCCAAAAGATTTAAATATCCTAATATTAAGATAAAAGGCGATGCTTATGAGGGGGGATCGAGTTCTCCACAGCCTGGCACTCCTCTTATGCTGAGTCTATTAGTTGTCCCCCTAGCTTCGATTCTGAATTATTCTGGTGGCAAACTCTTTTAAAAGACACTTTTAACAACTCCAAGGAGGTTAGAATATGGTAGACTTCAAAGCTATTGAAGAAAAATGGCAGCATAAGTGGCTAGAAGAAAAAGTATTTGAGCCGCAAATAGATGAGAAGAAACCAAAGTTCTACATAACAGTTGCATTCCCCTACTTATCGGGCCACCTTCACGTCGGCCACGCGAGGACTTACACGATTCCCGACGTCATAGCGCGCTTCAAGAGGATGCAGGGCTACAACGTCCTCTTCCCGATGGCGTGGCACATCACCGGCGCCCCGATAGTCGGGATTGCGGAGAGAATAAAGAACCGCGACCCGAAGACCATACACATTTACCGCGACGTCTACAAGGTTCCGGAGGAAATACTCTGGAAATTCGAAGACCCCAAGGAGATAGTCAAGTACTTCATGAAGGCCGCGAAGGAGACCTTCATAAGGGCCGGCTTCTCCGTTGACTGGACGCGCGAGTTCCACACGACAAGCCTCTTCCCGCCCTTCAGCAAGTTCATCGAGTGGCAGTTCTGGACGCTCAAGGATCTCGGTTTAGTCGTCAAGGGCGCCCACCGCGTCCGCTGGGACCCTGTCGTCGGGACGCCCCTCGGAGACCACGACATAATGGAGGGCGAGGACGTACAGATACTGGAGTACGTCATAATCAAGTTCATCCTTGAGGAAAACGGCGAGACAATCTACCTGCCAGCGGCGACGCTCAGACCAGAGACGGTCTACGGCGTCACCAACATGTGGCTGAACCCCGAGGCCACTTACGTGAAGGCAAAGGTCAGGCAGGGCGACAAGGAAGAAACCTGGATAGTCAGCAAGGAAGCGGCCTACAAGCTCTCCTTCCAGGACAGGGAGATAGAGGTCATCGAGGAGTTCAAGGGCGAGAGGCTCATCGGAAAGTACGTGAAGAACCCGGTAACCGGGGACGAAGTCATAATCCTCCCGGCGGAGTTCGTTGACCCGGACAACGCCACCGGTGTCGTCATGAGCGTTCCTGCCCATGCGCCCTTCGACCACATTGCCCTCGAAGACCTCAAGAAGGAGACCGAGATACTGCTCAAGTACGACATCGACCCGCGCGTCGTCGAGGAGATAAGCTACATCTCGCTGATAAGCCTTGAGGGCTATGGGGACTTCCCGGCCGTTGAGGAGGTCGAAAAACTCGGCGTGAAGAGCCAGAAGGACGTGGAGAAGCTTGAAGAAGCGACCAAGAACATCTACAAGGCCGAGTACCACAAGGGCATCTTCAAGATAGAGCCATACGCCGGAAAGCCCGTCCAGGAGGTCAAGGAGCTGATAGCGAAGGAGCTCCAGGAGAAGGGCATAGCGGAGATAATGTACGAGTTCGCCGAGAAGCCGGTCATCTCGAGGTTCGGCAACCAGGCGGTCATCAAGATAATCCACGACCAGTGGTTCATCGACTACGGCAACCCAGAGTGGAAGGCTAAGGCGAGGGAGGCCCTTGCGAACATGACGATATACCCGGAGAGCAGGAGAGCCCAGTTTGAGGCCATAATCGACTGGCTCGACAAGAAGGCCTGCGCCAGGAAGGTCGGCCTCGGGACGCCGCTCCCGTGGGACCCCGAGTGGGTGATCGAGAGCCTGAGCGATTCAACGATTTACATGGCCTACTACACGATAAGCAGGCACATAAACATGCTGAGGGACGAGGGCAAGCTCGACCCCGAGAAGCTCGACAGGGACTTCTTTGACTACATCTTCCGCGAGCCCTTCAGCGAGGAGAGGGAGAAGGCGCTGGCCGAGAAGACCGGAATCCCGGCTGAGATAATACACGAGATGAAGGAGGAGTTCGAGTACTGGTACCCGCTCGACTGGCGCTGTTCAGCAAAAGACCTCATCCCAAACCACCTGACGTTCTTCATCTTCAACCACGTGGCCATCTTTGACAGAAAGCACTGGCCGAAGGGCATCGCCGTGAACGGCTTTGGAACCCTCGAAGGCCAGAAGATGAGCAAGAGCAAGGGCAACGTGCTGAACTTCATCGACGCCATCGAGGAGAACGGGGCCGATGTCGTCAGGCTCTACATCATGGGCCTGGCAGAGCACGACAGCGACTTCGACTGGAGGAGAAAGGAGGTCGGAAAGCTCCGCAGGCAGGTCGAGAGGTTCTACGAGCTGGTAAGCGAGTTCGCCACCTACGAGGCCAAGGAAAGCGTTGAGCTGAAGGACATAGATAAGTGGATGCTCCACAGGCTGAACAAGGCCATTGACGGGGCGACCAAGGCCCTTGAGGAGTTCAGGACGAGGACTGCCGTGCAGTGGGCCTTCTACTCCGTCCTCAACGACCTCCGCTGGTACCTCAGGAGAACGGAGGGAAGGGATGACGATGCCAAGCGCTACGTCCTCAGGACGCTCGCCGACGTGTGGGTTAGACTAATGGCGCCGTTTACTCCACACATCAGCGAGGAGCTGTGGGAGAAGCTCGGCGGAGAGGGGTTCGTCAGCCTCGCGCCCTGGCCTGAGCCGGTTGAGGAGTGGTGGAACGAGACCGTTGAGGCGGAAGAGGAGTTTGTCAAGAACCTCATCGAAGACATCAAGGAGATCATCAGCGTCGCAAAGCTCGAAAACGCGAAGAGGGCCTACGTCTACACCGCCCCGGAGTGGAAGTGGAAGGTCGTTGAGGTCGTCGCCGAGAAGAGGGACTTCAAGGCGGCGATGGCCGAGCTGATGAAGGACCCGGAGATGAGGAAGCACGGCAAGGAGGTCAGCAAGCTCATCCAGCGCCTGATAAAGGAGAGGGCCTTCGAGGTGAAGAGGATCGACGAGGAGAAGGCCCTGAGGGAGGCCAAGGACTTCATCGAGAAGGAGCTCGGCATCGAAATAGTCATCAACCCGGAGGAGGACAAGGGAGGGAAGAAGAAGGCCGCGATGCCGCTGAAGCCCGCAATATTTGTGGAGTGAGTTCTGCTTTTTTCTACCTCTTTTCTCTTAGGAGGTTCTAAAAAGGAGAAAAATCGACATTAACGACTAAGTTCAAAGTTTCCAAATTAGGAATTTACCCGAAGCTTTTTTATCGTGTCAATGTAAAACGGAGCTGTTGCAAATACAGAGACGAGCTCGGGGATTGCTACTCCCTTTGGAATATTGTATGCAAAATGAAGGAGCCATGCTAGTATTGCAACTGTCATGGCTGGAATGGGGAGATAGCTTCTAAAGTAGATTCCATAAGCAACAAGAAACAGCGCAAGTGAAAGGAAGAACGCCACCGAGACTTTGAAGTGCAGCCCACTGTAGATTTCATCAAAAACAGCCACAAGAGTTAATGTAAACCCAACTAAGAACCCCACAGCAGAGAAGACCTTGCTGCTTTTGTAAAGACACAGCGCGGAGGTGTAGATGATAAGAGCGCCTCCAAGACTTAAGCCAAAGTTAAATATCGGTGCAACTGAGCTTTTTGTGGCATGTCCAAGGTCGCTTAGGGCGTTGTTTGTGATGCTGAACCAATCTGAGAGAAGTATTGCTATTGCAATTGATATTAAAGGCACCGTTATTGAGAGTTCTGCCAAAAATAGGCAGGGGTTTTTGTTTATTGCTTTCATGTTCTTAGTTTGTCGCTTAACATAAATAAGGTTTTTTCTGAGAAAGTTAGGGGAACTTTATCATGGGGGAATGTTTAACACTACAGAAACGCCGGAGAAAGTTTTGGCGCCCGGGTCGGGATTTGAACCCGAGTCGCGGGAGTGACAGTCCCGCATGATGGGCCTGGCTACACCACCCGGGCAATTTGAGTGGCCGGCGGCGTCCCCGGTTTCCCGCCCCCTCTCGGAGGGCAGTACACCCGGGATCGCTGGCGGGCTTAACTTCCGGGGTCGAAACGAGTCCGGGTGTGACCCCGCCGCTATGACCGCCGTACCACTAACAACTCCCAGTGTTGGGTTTATAAATTTTGCGGTGGTGCAGAAATCACAGCCTCTGCTTTTCAGGGTGCAATGTTTAGATACACTTCATTTAGTGAAAGACTTAAATAGTAAAAAGGCTTCTTACATAAAAGCGGTGATGAAAAATGAAAGTTAAAAACCTTATGACTTCCAACCCAGTAGTAATTGAGCTTCCGGCAACGAGGAGCTATGCAATGGATCTTTTTAAAAAATATAGGGTTAGGTCTTTTCCTGTGGTGAAAAAAGGCACAAAAGAGCTTGTAGGTATAGTCAGCATAAAGAGTGTTCTTTTGCATCCTGATGAAGATCAGCTTGCAATGCTTGTTAAGAGGGATGTTCCTACTGTACGCCCCAATGATACTTTGAAAAAGGCCGTTAAGCTGATGCTTGAACATGATTACAGACGAGTTGTTGTGGTGGATGAGCAAAACCGTGTTGTTGGTATTCTGACGGTGGGGGATATAATAGGGGGATATCTCTCCAAAAACGAAAAAATGAAGAATATAGAAATTGAGCCGTATTATCAGAGATACGTGAGTGTTGTCTGGAAAGGAACACCTTTAAAGGCTGCGTTAAAATCACTTCTGCTTTCAAACGCTATGGCTTTGCCTGTAATAGATGACGACGGAAACCTTGTAGGTATTGTTGATGAGACAGACCTCCTCAAGGACAGTGAAGTTGTAAGGGTTATGAAGAGTGCTGAGTTAGCGGCTTCCAGTGAAGAGGAGTGGATACTGGAGAGCCACCCGGTGCTTCTGTTTGAGAAAAAAGAACTTCAGCTCCCCAAGAAGCCAGTGGAACAAATCATGACAACCGAATTAAAGCTTGCGACTCCCCATATGAGTGTCTATGAAGTAGCAAACATAATGGCGAGGGAGCACATAGAACAGCTGCCCGTCGTCAAAGGAGAAGGGGAAATAATAGGATTAATCAGAGATATTGACCTCATAAAGGCAATAGTGAACAAGCCATGAGGGAAATTTCCCTCTCTCTTATTGGTTTTGGAAACGTTGGAAAAGGCGTTGCTGGGGTAGTCCTAAATAAGCAGCAGTACTTTAGAGAGAAATACGGGCTTGAGATTAAAGTAGTGAGCATTACTGATTCTACCGCCACGATATGGGATCCAAACGGAATAGACCTAAAAGAAGCCCTTGAAATTAAGAAAAGCGCTGGTTCTCTTAAATTCTGGGGAAATGAGTATGAAATTTATGAGCTGAAACCTTCCGAAGTGGTTAAAGAAGTCGATAGCGATGTGGTGGTTGATGTCACCAACGACAAAAACGCTGCAGAATGGCATTTGGAAGCTCTGAAGAATGAAAAGGCCGTTGTAACTTCTAACAAACCACCCGTGGTTTTTAGATATGGAGAACTCATCAAGGTATCATCTAAAAAAGATGTGCCCTACCTTTTTGAGGCCACAGTAATGGCAGGGACGCCTATAATACACCTCCTTAAAAGTGCTCTCCCCGCTGATTCTATAGAGAGGATCTGGGGAGTTCTCAACGGCACGACGACATTCATTTTGAACGCTATGGAAGATGGCATGGGCTTTGAAGAGGCCCTTAAAAAAGCTCAAGAGCTCGGAATAGCGGAGAGAGACCCCTCAAATGACATTGAGGGAATTGATGCAGGCTACAAGGGGGTTATTTTGCACAACGTAGCATTTCACCAATTTGACTTCAAAAAGGCCCACATAGAAGGTATAGAGGGAATATCAGAGAAGAAGATCAGGGAGAACTTCAAAAGGGGAACAGTTACGCGACTTGTTGCTCTTGTGGAAGATGGAAGGGTGGAGATAAAGCCCAGAGAACTGCCCATTAACAGTCCTTTAGCTGTCAGAGGCACTTCAAACGTTGCTTTGATAGAGAGCGATCTATTGGGGGAGTTAGTTATTAAGGGGGCTGGGGCAGGGATCAAAGAGACCGCTTCTGGAGTTGTGAGTGACATAATAAGGGCATCTCTAAAAACCAAATATTTATAATTCATTCCCAGATTTTTGAGTCGGTGAGAGCGTGAAGCATGTAATAGCCCTTCATCAGGTCTATGGAGAGCTGATATTCAGAGGGCTTAAGTATCACGAGATAAGGAAAGCTCCTGTTTTTAGGGAAGGGGACACTGTCTTTCTTTACATTGCGAGAGGAGACCTAGGTGTCTTAAGAAGGACTCTAGGGAAGCTTGGCCTTACTGAAGAACAGGTTTTGACCAAAAGGGGCAGCATTGTGGGGGGATTTGAAGTTGGGGAGGTAATAAAAGCGGATTTTGAGACACTATGGGATTTAACGAAGGACACCAGCGGCCTTAGGTTTGTCTATGGGGAGGAAGAGGGTAAGAAATGGCTCAAGCAGTATATAAATGAGTACGGCTACGCCTTTACCATAGAAAAGCCGTTTCTCTTTAAAGAGCCCCTCACAAGAGAAAAAATGAAAGAGCTCTATGGAGTTCATGTTGAAGGGATAATCCACCTTTCAAACAGGACAAGGAAGCCGTGGGTTAAAAGCCTCCTTGAAGACCTTACGGCGAGAGAAGTTCAGTATATTTAGTTCTTCTCTTCACCTTCTTCGGGGTAATACACTACATAAGGCCCTGTGCTGAGCTTTTTGATTTCTTCTTTTGTGAGAAGCCTGCTCTTGACTTTTTCACCTATTAGCGCACTGTTTCCAAAGGGATCCATGATCTTTACTGTTAGAGGCTTTTTACCTTCCTTCACGTCTTCAATATAAGCGAGAAGCTCATCAATCTTTTTCACGCTTTCCTCATCATTTTCTTGGTTTTTAAAGTCCCTGGCCATTAGCAGGGTTTCTCTGGTTCTCTCAAGCACACCCTCCACGTTCGTCACAAACCCCTGACTGGCAGGTCCGGGCTCTATTTTGACCCCAATCTCTTCGAGCTCAATGGTACCGCTTTTGCTCCTCACAACCCTGGTAAAGAGGTCTTTTTCTTCCTCGACCTTGACAGTGTAGAGCTTTGGCTCTTTCTCTTCGAGAACCATTACGTCTGCGTTTCTGTACCCGCACTTCTCGCATATTATTGTGGACTCCATTACCTTGCCAAAGTATGGGATCTCGTGAATGTGATTGAGAGCCTTTAATGTGTTCTTTCCCCCGCATATTGGACAATCGCCAAGCTTAACCTCGTGTATCTCATTTGTCTCGTTCATCCCAGCTCACCGGAACTAAAAAGAAGAATAGGATTTATAAAGGTTAAAGAAGCTTCAACCTTTGTATATCTTAATGTCTGATGGAGTAATGAGAATCTTAATCTCGTGTTTTGCTATTTTTGCTGTCTCTCCACCAAGGGCATGGGCAATTCCCTTTAGTTGTTCAACGACTTTGGCAAGCACTTCTGGCTTTGATTCTAACGGCGTTAAATCGGCGATAATAATGTTACCTGCTTGTATTTCTTCAGAAATTTTTTCTAAATCAGTATAACTGGTGACAACAATCTTCTTAATATACCTGATCTCCGGCTCAACAATGGTCTTCGCTATAAGATCCTCCTCCAGAGGAACAACGTCAATATCATGTCTAATATCTCTCTTTTTTCCTGTTCCAAGTTCTTTCTTTGTTTCTTCTTTCTTGATAATCTTGTCAAACAATCCCATATTTTTCACCTCAAAAACATTCTTGACTAAGTTATCTTTTCGTATTAGGTCTTTATATTTCTTATGGATGAGTTCGCTAATAAGTGGCGAAGAGGGGATGTACGAAATAGTAGAGGTACGTCTTTTGTCGATCAATAAATTAAAATAAAATATGTCCCCTAATGGACTATCAAAAAATCATTATGGGCAGTATGACGCATAGCACCCCCTACCTAGGTAAGCTCCCAGATTCTATTGAGTGTTCATATAGAAAAACAGTTTCGAAAGATATGACACATACCTTCTCCCATAGATAGTTCCAACGTATTTATGAGAAAATGGGGGATGAAAAGAGCCAAAACGACTGTTTTTATCGAAAGATTTATATACCTTTAATTCAAAAAATAAGAATGAAGAATTTCCTAAGGAGGTGTTGTGAATGGCTGAGTTGCCAATTGCCCCAATTGACAGATTGATTAGAAAGGCTGGTGCTGAGAGAGTTAGTGAAGAGGCCGCCAAGATACTCGCCGAGTATCTCGAAGAATACGCAATTGAGCTCGGAAAGAAGGCTGTTGAGTTCGCCAGACACGCTGGCAGAAAGACCGTCAAGGCCGAGGACATTAAGCTCGCAATCAAGGCTTGAAGGCCTTTCCCTTCTTTTTTCTATTATGGATATCTCCACTGTGTTTCCCATGGCTTGTAAATGTTGAACCTGAAGCGTTCTCCCGTTATCTTGCCAACGAGAAACGTTGGGTCACTCATTCTTGGAACCGTTGGGGAGCCGGGATTGAGGAGGTGCACTTCTTTTCCCATGTACTCGTAGCTCTTGTAGAAGAACCTGTGTGTATGGCCAAAAATTAGCAAATCAACATCCATGTCAAGGGCTTTGTATTTGAGGCTCTGTTCATCTAAGCTGAGAAACTGATGACCGTGTAGGACTCCTACTTTCAAGTCCTCAATTTTTAGAACTTTTTCTTCTGGAAAAATTGGTTTGTCCAAATTCCCTCTAACGATAATCACCGGTGCTATTTCTTTAAAAATCTCAAAAAGCTCGGGGGATGTTAAATCCCCTGCATGGATTATTAACTCTACCCCTTCTTTCCTAAAAACGTCAAAAATCAAATCTGGAAGATAGGAAGTCTTGTCGGGATAATGCGTGTCGCTGAGTATTCCTATCTTCATTTCCTCTCCCACTTGTCTAAGTGGGGATGCGTATATTAAGTTTATCCACGAGTTCTTTGTATCTGTTCCTTACTGTAACCTCAGTTACTCTTGCAACTTCGGCAACTTCTCTCTGGGTGAGCTTCTCTCCTTCAAGGAGACTTGCTATGTAGATAGCAGCCGCAGCTATCCCTGTGGGACCTTTTCCGCTTGTGAGTCCCTTTTCAATAGCTTGGTTCAGTATCTTTATCGCCCTTCTCTTTGTCTTTTCACTTACTCCCAGCTGGTCCCCAAATCGTATGACGTAATCAATAGGGCTTGTTGGTTTTAGGCGAAGATGGAGCTCTCTCGCCAGATACCGGTAACTTCTCCCAATTTCCTTTTTACTAACTTTTGACACATCTTCTATCTCGTCTAAGGTTCTGGGTGCATTTGCGATTCTACAAGCTGCGTAAAGACAGGCGGAAACCATCCCTTCTATAGATTTTCCCCTAACAAGCTTGTTTATGACTGCCTTTCTGTACAAAACTGCTGCAATTTCCCTTATGTTCCGGGGAAGTCCCAGCTGAGAGCCCATCCTATCAAGCTCACTCAAAGCGAATGCAAGGTTTCTGTCCACAGAGTCGCTTATTCTCATTCTTCGCTGCCACATTCTAAGACGGTAAATCTTTGCTCTCATACTTCCTGAAATGTCGCCCCCGTGGATGTCTTTGTTTCTCCAATCTATATCTGTAGAAAGTCCCTTATCATGGAGCATTACAGTCTCTGGTGCCCCCACTCTAGAACGCTTTTCCCTCTGTCCAGGTTCAAAAGCCCTCCACTCTGGCCCCAAGTCCATAATTTCTTCGTCCAAAACATATCCGCAATTGGAACAAACGATCTCAGCCCTGCCTGGGTCATAAATCAAACTTTCCGAACCACAGATAGGACATCTCCTAATACCCCCAAATTGAGCCAAAAATTCTCACCCCCTCTTTTGGGGGGCAGGGCGCTTTTTCTTGACATTTCTCTTATGCTTTTTATCTTTAGAAGGAGATTTTTTTCTGCGCTCATCGATGTATAAAACCTCTCCCACATATTTCTGAGGATCCTTAACACGAGGCTTTACGGCAACATATGGATGATTAACTGGACCAAAAACATCTTTGACAGTTCCAACAAGCTGAAGATTCTTATCTACTACAGGATCATTTAACGCAGGTGCGAATGTTGAACGGAGTATTAAGAAACCCTGTTTGGCATAATGAGAAACTTTGCCTAAACGCTTCATAGCCCCACCCCAATCGAAAACCTTTTAAATATATCCTCTTCGATCCTTTTAAACTTTTCGCAACACCAAAAGAGTGGTAAAGATTGGCAGAAAAGTTTTTAAGCATAAGCACCTTTTCCGGTGAAATTTCTTTCAACGTTAATCTTTTAAATTCTTGGTCATTTTAACTACAAACGGTTTCTAAAGAATTTGGGGGGTGAGGGGGAGATGCCGCTTGTTGAAGAAGTTGCAACCCACAGATTTGAGAGAATCGGCAGTCATTCTCACATAAGAGGGCTCGGATTGGATGAAACTGGTAAGGCCAAGTTCATTGCAGACGGGATGGTAGGGCAAACAAAGGCGAGAGAAGCAGCAGGTATTGCCGTTAAGCTCATAAAGAAAGGAAAGCTGGCGGGCAAGGGAATTCTACTCGCTGGTCCAACAGGAAGTGGAAAAACTGCCATTGCAATGGGTATTGCGAGAGAGCTCGGAGAGGATGTACCATTTGTTCAAATCTCTGGAAGCGAAATATACTCCGCTGAGATCAAAAAGACTGAATTCCTAAAGCAGGCTTTGAGAAGGGCCATTGGAGTTAGAATAAGCGAAGAGAGGAAAGTTTACGAAGGAAGGATAGAGAAGATACAGCTCAACAAGACGAAGCATCCCTTCAACCCGTACGTTGAAATCCCTGAATCCGTGGTACTTACCCTGAAAACCAAAGACGATGAGAAAACGATCAGGGCGGGGAGAGAGATAGCGTACCAACTTTTAGAAATGGGAGTAGAAGAGGGAGATGTCATTCAAATAGATGCCGAAACAGGCAGAATATCAAAACTCGGGACCACAAAGGAAGAAGAAGGGCTGTTCTTTAAGAAGAAAACAGAAATGCCAAGCGGGCCAGTGCTCAAGATTAAAGAGTTCACATACACAGTAACGCTCCATGATTTAGACCTCGTAAACAGCCGTGCTGGTGGAATATTCAGCCTCTTCTTTGGAGGGGGGCTTGAGATCACAGACGAAATAAGAGAAAAAGTTGACGAGATGGTGAAGCAGTGGATAGATGAAGGAAAAGCTGTTCTCGTGCCGGGAGTTCTCTTCATAGACGAGTGCCACATGCTCGACATAGAGGCGTTTTCTTTCCTCGCAAGGGCTATGGAGAACGAGTTATCACCTATTCTAATCCTGGCAACCAACAGAGGCATTACAAAAATAAGGGGAACCGATTTGGAGTCGCCCCACGGAATACCGATAGACATGCTTGACAGACTGCTGATAATCAACACTGAGCCCTACAAGAAAGAAGAGATCAAGGAGATAGTGAAAATAAGGGCCAGAGAAGAGGGCATAGAGATTTCAGAGGAGGCTTTAGAGTATCTGGCAGAACTCGGAGAAAAGACAAGTTTAAGATACGCAGTTCAGCTTTTAGCTCCCGCAAGTATCTTGGCTGGTGATAAGAAGGTAGAAAAGGATCACATTAAAAAAGCAAGACAATATTTCGCCGACATAAAGAGAAGCATAGAATATGTCCAAAATCTTGAGGGAATGCTTCGCTGAGCTTTTCTCATTTATAAACCTTTTTCAAGTCTAAATATTTTTAAATACTTCATGAATTTTAGTCATAAACTTGCTCAACAAAGCATATATACTCTGATTATAACTTATGAACTGCCCTTCCTCTGGATCATCTGCTTCCAGTGGAAACCTTTTAAACGATGTTAAAATTATTCCGAATTAAGATGAAAAATATAGACAATAAGCACAAAATTTGTGCTATAATGAAAATAAGAAAAACCACAATTGGTCAAATTGTCAAGTCATTAATGTATTTCCTATGGAGGGACAGGGAATGTTACAAGAAGGCCAAACCAATTTAGGATCACTCTTTGAAAAATATCTCCACAAACAGCGAATCTTTAAGAATAAGGATGTTTTGAGACATAGCTACACTCCCCGAGAGCTTCCGCACAGGAGGGAGCAGATAGAAACTCTCGTTCACATACTGGTTCCCGTCTTAAGGGGGGAGACACCTTCAAACATCTTTGTGTATGGGAAGACCGGAACTGGAAAGACGGTCACCGTTAGGTACGTAACTGAGGATCTGATAAAAATATCTCAGAAATATAATGTTCCAGTAGATGTTATCTATCTCAATTGTGAGATTGTCGATACTCAGTATAGGGTTCTGGCGAACATAGTTAACCACTTCAAGGAAGAGAGCGGAGTAGAGGTTCCTCTTGTAGGGTGGCCCACGGATGAAGTTTATGCGCAGTTAAAGAAAGTGCTGGACATGAGAGAGCGCTTTGTGATAATAGTTTTAGACGAAATAGACAAGCTGGTGAAGAAGAGCGGCGATGATATACTGTATTCCCTAACAAGAATAAACACGGAGCTTAAGAAAGCGAAGGTGAGCATAATAGGTATTTCAAACGACCTCAGGTTCAAAGAATACCTCGACCCTAGAGTTCTCTCAAGTCTAAGCGAGGAGGAGGTAGTCTTTCCGCCCTACGATGCCAACCAGCTGAGAGATATCCTTATGCAGAGAGCTCAGGAAGCATTTAATGAGGGTGTATTGGATGAGGCAGTCGTTCCTCTCTGTGCTGCTTTGGCAGCGAGGGAGCATGGAGACGCAAGGAGAGCTCTCGACCTGCTCAGAGTTAGCGGGGAGATAGCAGAGAGAGAAATGGCTCCAAAGGTTACCGAAAAGCATGTATGGAAGGCTCAAGAAAAGATAGAGCAGGACACCATGGAAGAGGTAATTAAAACCCTTCCACTGCACTCGAAGATTCTGCTTTATGCAATAGTCCTCCTTGACGAAAACGGGGAATTGCCAGCAAACACGGGCGATGTTTACTCCGTCTATAAAGAGCTCTGTGATTATCTCGACTTTGAACCTCTAACTCAAAGGAGAATAAGCGACTTGATAAACGAGCTGGATATGCTTGGTATCATCAATGCCAAGGTCGTCAGCAAGGGCAGATACGGAAGAACGAAAGAGATAAGGCTCAACATAACACCCTATAAAGTTAAAAACATCTACCGCTTTGAAGAGACATTGAGACCGTTAATATCTGTAAGCATGCTTAAGCAGAGGAGGTTGTTCTATGGATGAATTCGTGAGGGGATTGATGTCAAACAACTATCTGATAACTCCCCCGGCATATTTTCTTTTGTCTGAACACTACAATAGGGACTTCACACTCCCAGAGCTTATAAAATTCGCAAAGGCGAGAGGAACGTTCATAATAGATGATATTATTGCAGAAGAATTTCTGGAGTCTAAGGGAATTATAATAAGACCAAAACATCTTGAAAAGTTTATGACTAGTAAAAAACCTGAAGAGCAGTACTCGAAAGAATCGGAAGAAGGGCAGACGCTAGAACTTCCAGAAGCTGAAGAAACCTCAGAAACTCCAGCGTTTGCGGGAGAAATTACAAGCGAAGTCGCGGAGGATAATGCAGAAGTTGAAATTTCTGAAAGCCAAGAAGCAGTGCCCTCTGAAATTCCTGCTGCCGAAGAGCCCCCAATAGAGGAGAAGGATGAAGACGCCGTAAGTGAATTTGCAGAAGAAGTTGTAGAAGAAGTGGAGACAGTAGAGGAAGACGAAGAAGCTGTAGAGGAATTTGTAGAAGAAGAGTCAGAAGAGATGGAGGAGTCTTTTGACACCAACGGGGAAGAGAATGGAGAAAATGGGGAAGTTAAAAGGAAAGTCGTTTTTGAGGAGTATGGTGTTCCGCTCGTAGCTGAAGAAGAGGTGCCCGAAGAGGAAGAGAAGGCTTATTCTATTTATGCTGATTTTAAGGTTTCTCCAAAGGAAGGATTTGAGTTTATTGCCAAAGAGATAGAAGCGGACTTCAATGTTAAATTTGACGTAAGAAACGTTAAGCTCAAGCCCCCAATGGTTAAAACTGGTACAACTAAAGAAGGAGAGATTATTGTTAGAGTTTATGAGAACTACTTCAAAAGCAGGCTGAAAAAGATAAGAAAAATACTGCGCGAGAATCCGGAGGTTTCTGGCGTTATTGATATTGGAAAACTCAGCTACATAAACCCGGAGGGAGACGTAACAATCATAGGGCTTGTAAACTCAAAGAGGGAGACAAGAAACGGTTACATGTTTGAGGTTGAAGATGCAACAGGGATAGTAAAGGTCTTCATAGGAAAAGATAAGGAGGATTACAAAAAAGCCTTTGAAATAATGCCCGACAGCGTAGTGGCGTTTAAGGGAAGGTACTCAAAAAGAGGAATGTTTTTTGCAGAGCACATTTACCTCCCCGATGTGCCGATGTATAAGAGGGAAAAGCCTCCTCTCGAAGAGAAGGTGTACGCTGTTCTGATGAGCGATATACACGTTGGGAGCAACAAATTCTGTGAAAAAGCGTTCATGAAGTTTTTAGAGTGGCTAAACGGAAACGTGAACACGAAGGAAGAAGAGGAAATAGTCAGCAGGATAAAATACATAATAATAGCCGGCGATGTTGTTGATGGAATCGGTATATATCCGGGCCAGTACAACGAACTAAGCATACCGGATATTTTTGACCAATACGAGGCCCTTGCTAACTTGCTCTCCAACGTTCCGGAGCATATAACCATGTTCATAGGGCCAGGAAATCACGATGCTGCAAGAACTGCTTTGCCGCAGCCAGAATTTTATAGGGAATACGCAAAGCCCATCTATGACCTTAAGAACGCTGTCATAATAAGCAACCCGGCCGTTATAGATTTACATGGAAGAGAGTTTCTTATTGCCCATGGTAGAGGAATAGAAGACGTTGTGAGTTACGTTCCAAATATGAGCCACCACGAGCCTGTAAAGCCTATGGTAGAGCTTTTGAAATTGAGACACCTGGCGCCAACTTTTGGAGGAAAAGTGCCCATAGCCCCGGACTCAGAGGATTTGCTTGTCATTGAGAGCGTTCCAGATGTGGTTCAGATGGGTCACGTCCACGTTTTGGACTATCAAATATATAGGGGAGTTTTCTTAATAAACTCGGCAACCTGGCAGGGTCAAACAGAATTCCAGAAGATGGTTAATATCGTCCCAACTCCGGCTAAAGTTCCGATTATAGATATCGATACCGCCCGGCTAAAGACGATAGTTGACTTTAGCAAGTGGTGTGATGTTTGAGGTGAAATAATATGGAGCTTTACAGTGAAGAAATGAAAAAATATTTCGAATCCTTGCAGAGAGAGATTGATAAGGCCTATGAAATAGCTAAGCAAGCTAGAGCTCAAGGTAAAGACCCCGTGAGAGACATTGAGGTTCCCCAAGCGACCGATATGGCGGGAAGAGTTGAGAGTCTTGTGGGTCCAAAGGGTGTTGCGGAGAGGATAAGAGCGCTTGTGGAGGAATACGGGAAAGAGCTCGCTGCCCTCAAAGTTGTTGATGAAATAATAGAAGGAAAATTCGGAAAGTTTGAGAGCAAAGAGAAGCTTGCCGATCAATCCGTGAGAACCGCGTTGGCTATTCTTACTGAAGGTATTGTTTCCGCTCCGCTCGAAGGAATAGCTGATGTTAAAATAAAGAAAAATTCAGATGGAACTAATTACTTGGCAATCTATTATGCTGGGCCAATTAGAAGCAGCGGAGGAACGGCACAGGCTTTGAGTGTTCTTGTTGGAGACTACGTTAGAAGAAAGCTTGGTCTTGACAGGTTTAAGCCAACTGAAGAGCACGTGGAGAGATATGTTGAGGAGATAGACCTCTATCACAGGGCTGTTACAAGGCTGCAGTATCATCCATCACCGGATGAAGTTCGTTTAGCTGTTAGAAACATCCCAATAGAGATTACCGGAGAAGCCACGGATGATGTAGAGGTGAGTCACAGAAACGTCCCAGGAGTTGAAACAAATCATCTGAGGGGAGGAGCGATCCTTGTTTTGGCGGAGGGTGTCCTCCAGAAGGCAAAGAAGCTCGTAAAGTACATAGATAAAATGGGTATTGATGGCTGGGAATGGCTGAAGGAGTTCGTTGAGGCGAAGGAGAAGGGTGGCGAAGAAAAGAAAGAAGAAAGGAAAAGTGAAGAAATAAAACGGGAGACGACAGAAGAAAAGGCCTCTGTGAAAGTTGAGAAAGGCTTCTATTACGAACTCTACGAGAAGTTTAGAGCAAACATCGCTCCAAATTCAAAATATACAAAGGAGATAATAGGTGGAAGGCCTCTATTTGCTGAACCCTCAAGAAACGGTGGCTTCAGGCTTCGCTATGGAAGGAGCAGAGTAAGCGGATTCGCAACGTGGAGCATAAATCCAGCGGTCATGATAATGGTTGACGAGTTCCTAGCTGTAGGAACCCAAATGAAGACCGAAAGACCTGGAAAGGGCGCCGTTGTAACTCCAGCCACTACCATTGAAGGTCCTATTGTAAAGTTAAAAGATGGAAGCGTAGTGAGAGTTGACGATTATCACAAGGCCCTTGAGCTGAAGGATCAGGTGGAAGAGATTCTGTACCTTGGAGATGCGCTAATAGCTTTTGGAGACTTCGTGGAGAACAACCAGACACTTTTGCCTGCCAATTATGTTGAAGAGTGGTGGATTCAGGAGTTCGTTGAAGCGGTAAACAAAGTTTATGAGCTTGACCTCAAGCCCTTCCAGGAAAACGAGCGGGAAACCGTGGAAGAAGCTGCAGATTACCTCGACCTAGACCCAGAATTTCTGGCAAATCTTCTTTATGACCCGATTACCGTTAGGCCCTCAATTGAAGATGCCATACATCTCTCCCGCATCCTCAAGATACCCCTCCACCCATACTACACCCTTTACTGGAATACTTTGGAGGCTGAGGAGCTAATTTCCCTTCAAAACGCTCTAGTAAATGCCAGCATAGAGTGGGGAGAGTATAGAGGGTTCAAATACGCAAAGAGGGTTGAAATTTCCATAGACTCCCTTGGAAAAGCCAAGAGGTACCTGGAGCTCCTTGGGGTTGAGCATAAAGTCTCTAATGGGCTTGTTATAATTGAATATCCGTGGTCAGCCGCGCTGCTAACTCCTCTGGCAAATTTAGAGAAAAAAATCGAATTCAAAGAGTTCCACACCCCCATAGACTTGATAAACGAGATAAGTGAGGTTAAACTCAGGGACAGGGGAATCAGCTGGATAGGAGCAAGAATGGGGAGGCCGGAAAAGGCAAAAGAGAGAAAAATGAAACCCCCAGTTCATGTTCTTTTCCCGATTGGATTAGCAGGAGGAAATTCGAGAGATATATACAAAGCAGCCCAGGAAGGAAAAACAGCTGAAGTTGAAATAGCGCACTTCAAATGCACAAACTGCGGCCATGTGGATATCTACCCCACATGTCCTAAATGCGGAAGCGAGGCTAAGCTACTCTACCACTGTCCCAAATGCGGCTTTGAATCGACAATCGACACGGAATGTCCTAAGTGTAATATAGAGATGAGAGCATACCGCAAGAGAAAAATCAGCCCTTCAGAGCTTTTGAACAAGGCAATGCAGAATGTCGGAATTTATACCCTCGACAAGCTCAAGGGCGTAATGGGTATGAGCTCCGCCCATAAGATAGCAGAACCTCTCGAAAAAGGAATACTAAGGGCAAGAAACGACGTCTACGTCTTTAAAGACGGCACAATAAGGTTTGACGCCACGGATGCGCCAATAACCCACTTCAAACCCAAGGAAATAGGGGTAAGCGTTGAGAAGCTAAGGGAGCTCGGTTATACACACGATTTTGAGGGCAAGCCCCTTGTAAGCGATGAACAAATAGTTGAGCTCAAGGTTCAGGATATAATCCTCTCAAAAGAGGCTGGAAACTACCTTGTCAAGGTTGCTAAGTTTGTTGATGATTTGCTCGAAAAGTTCTACGGACTGCCGAGGTTCTACAACGTTGAGAAGATGGAAGATCTAATAGGACATCTCGTGATTGGTTTAGCCCCTCACACTTCAGCCGGAATTATTGGACGGATTATTGGGTTTGTTGACGCTCTTGTAGGCTATGCTCACCCGTATTATCACGCTGCAAAGAGGAGGAACTGCTTCCCCGGAGACACAAGAATAATGGTACAAATCAACGGAATTCCGCAGAGAATCACTCTGAAGGAGCTGTATGAATTATTCGAAGAGGAACATTACGAAAACATGACCTACGTGAAGAGAAAGCCAAAGGTCGGCATTAAAGTGTATTCCTTTGATCCCAAGGAAGGTAAAGTGGTTCTGACAGACATCGAGGACGTTATAAAAGCACCAGCCACCGACCACTTGATTCGCTTTGAGCTTGAGCTGGGAAGAAGCTTTGAGACAACCGTGGATCATCCAGTCCTTGTATACGAGAACGGAAAGTTCGTGGAAAAGAGAGCATTTGAGGTTAAGGAAGGGGACATGATAATTGCACCAAATACCGAACTTCCCGAAAATGAGATTGAATACTTTGACCTTCTTGAGGCATTTGCTACAGATGATTTCAAGAATTTGTGGAATAAAATAATGGTACGTGGGATTGCAAATTGGCTCTCTTCAATTGGAGCAAAAGTTAAATGGGACTATATAAGACGCGATTCCATTCCCTTGGCTGAGTTGATTAAAGTACTCCATGAGAAGGGACTCAAGTTTGAAGATGTTCCAGAATGTTACATCGGGTTCAAGCGAGATAAGGTCAAGATAAAACGCTTTATACCAATAACGTCCCTTATGAAAGTTCTTGGCTACTACCTCGCAGAAGGCTACGCGAGAAAAAGTGATAGTGTTTATCAGCTCAGCTTTTCAATTGCTGATAAAGAAGCAAGAGAAGACCTTAAAACAGCACTAAGAGAGGCTTTTGACGATGGCTTCGGAATATATGAAAGAAGAGAGAAAATTACAGTGAGCTCAAGAGTCTTATACCTCCTCTTTACTGAGGTTCTCAAAGCAGGAAGCAACGCTCACAACAAACGTGTTCCACCTATTGTATTCACCCTTCCAAAAGAAGTCGTGGCAGAGATGCTTAAGGCTTATTTTGAAGGTGATGGAAGTGCTCTAAAAACAGTGCCACGTGTCGTAGTTTATAGTGTGAACAAGACTCTCCTTGAGGACATTGAAACTTTATTGATATCCAAATTCAAGATAAGAGGGTATTACACTATTGACGAAAATGCAAACAGAGGGAACGCCCGGGCTAGAGTATATTATATTGAACGCGGTACCCAGCCTCCAGTTTCAAAAGTATATGCCCTTAACATCGCCGGTGGACATTACCACAGGTTCTTTGAAGAGATTGGCTTCGTGACTAAACGTAAGAACTTACCATACCAGCAGTATTCCTCAAGAAAGCCGAAAGGTGACAAGTACCTTCTTGGGAATGGGTGGGCAGTAAAAGTTAAACGTATTGAATATCGGAAACCAACTGAGGACTTTGTATTCTCTCTCAACGCTAAAAAATACCATAACGTGATAATTAACGAAAATATTGTAACACACCAATGTGACGGTGATGAAGATGCTGTTATGCTCCTTCTTGATGCTCTGCTCAATTTCTCGCGCTATTATCTCCCAGAGAAGCGTGGTGGAAAGATGGACGCTCCGCTGGTAGTTACAACTCGCTTAGACCCAAGGGAAGTTGATAGCGAAGTTCACAACATGGATGTTGCCAGATATTATCCATTAGAGTTCTACAGGGCAACTTACGAGTTTAAATCTCCAAAAGAGCTCGTTGGGGTCATTGCAAGGGTAGAAGATCGCCTGGGTAAACCAGAAATGTACGAGGGACTAAAGTTCACCCATGACACCGACGACATCGCCTTAGGCCCAAAAATGAGTCTCTACAAGCAGTTGGGTGATATGGAAGACAAAGTTAGCAGGCAGTTGGCTCTAGCGGAACGTATTAGAGCGGTAAACGAGCACCACGTCGCCGAAACTATAATAAACTCCCACATAGTGCCGGATTTAAGAGGAAACCTGAGGAGCTTTACAAGGCAGGAGTTCAGGTGTGTGAAATGCAACACCAAATACCGGAGACCACCTCTGAGCGGAAAATGTCCGAAGTGCGGTGGTAAGATAGTGCTTACAGTCTCAAAGGGAGCTATTGAGAAATATCTCCCGACAGCAAAGATGCTGGTTACCCGCTACAATGTTATAGACTACACAAGACAGAGAATCTGCCTGACGGAGAAAGACATAAAGACGCTCTTCCAAAACGTCTTCCCGGAAACTCAAAGAACACTCTTTGGTTTTGGAGCTGACATTTGTGAGAGAATGATAGCGGAAAGAACGGGAAAGGTAATAAAGAAGAATGGATATCTCGATGAGCTAAAAGAAAACGGTAAATTAAACAACTCCAAAAAGGAAGAGAACAAAAAGGAAAAAGCTGCAAAACAAGAAAGAAAAGAGGAAAAAGAAAAGCCCAAGCTCAAGAAAAAGACCAAGAAGGTCATTAGCCTTGAGGAGTTTTTCGGCAGCTAATTATCCATTATTTTTTCAATGTCTAGACAAAAAGGATAAATACTTCAAGTGACAATATCTTTTGAGAAAGATGAAATTAGTGCCTAGTGTGGCTTACCTTAGAATCCAGCGGCAGTTTTATGTGGGTTATTCGATGGCATTAGCCGGATGGATAGGGGAGCATCTGGTTATTCGTAAGGCCCTTCCGAAGCCTTCTTTTGTTGACAGGGCTTTGAAAAAGCTTGGCTTTTCTCTCGTGGGTGAAGACATTGGTGATGATGAATATTCCTATTTCTTTAAGAGAAAAGATATAGGAATTTCTGCATTTTTTGAACCCTCAAACGACCTGCTGTTTCTTCAGGTGTATCCCCTCAAAAAGAGGCTTTCCTCTGGTGTGAGCGTAAGGGCCCAGTACATAGAGTTCTACGACCAGTTCGTTGTTTCAATCGAGCCCGCACAAAAGCTTCCGCCTGGAATACGAAGTCTGGGCATTAACCCCTTGATCCTTGAGGACTACTACCCGGTATCAACCCCCTATTGGGGGATGGTGCACGAGGACTGGGAAAACGACTTAAAGATACTGGTTATGAGAGATGAGATATTCGAAGAGCTCGAGAGAAATGAGTACCGCTGTCCAATTTGCTTTTCTGAGCTGAGTGTGGAGGACAACTATCTAAAATGCCACACCTGCGGATTCCTATATACGGCCGAAAGCGAGTTTGAGAATGTCATATCAAAGTTCTCATTGGGTATTGGAGAGGAAGAGATTATCTTTTAGCTTTTCTTTTGCAGTAAAATTTATAAATGAGACCATAAAGTAGTGATTGGGTACAGCCCCGTGGTGTAGCGGCCAAGCATGCGGGACTTTGGATCCCGCGACCGGGGTTCGAATCCCCGCGGGGCTACCATACCATGGGCTCCAGACCAAACCTTTTTTTTAAAACAATTATCACACGAAGTTTTCCTATGAATGAACTTTTCACTTGCAAATACTTTCTGTGTTTTCTCAATTTCAATAGGAAGAGTTGAATCTCTCCGAAATACTATCAATGCTGATTAGTAGTGAAAAGTCCTCGAAAACCGAAAAAGATAAGTTGAAATTTGTGCTATTTTTAAATGAGGGTAACTTGTTGGGGGAATACGTAGGATGGAAAATAGTGAAGCAAAAAATGTCCTTTTAGAGTTACCACTTGATGAAGATAGAAAATATCGACTAAAAGGCAAAATAGGTGTAGTAAACGATACAGTATACCTTTTTGAGTGGCAGGAATATAGGGTTATTGGGAAGCGAGAATTCAGCATAAGGATTGGGAATGAAAAGGAAACGACTAAGGCTGAGGAAATCAACGAAAATACCTACATAGCGACTTTTCAGTTCAAAAACTACATCGGAAAGACCAATATCGAAATTTTAGAAAATGGGAAGGAAGTTTCTCTACGGTTTAAGGATTTTGAAGTGCTTTCAGAGAAAGTGGGGAAAATTTACAACGTTAGCCTTGAGAATGCAGAAAAGCTTGTACAAAAGCATGAAAAACTCTACAATGCGCTCGTCAAATACATAAGCGAAAAATCAATTTTGCTCCCATTCTCGATTACCGCTCCCACAGGCTTTGGAATTGAGGAATCTGAAGAACCTATAAGTGAGCTCTTTGTGTATCACTTTCTCGTAAACAACAGGGAGAGAATAATCTCAGCTTACGAGGACATCATAAAATGCCCTCACAGAAAGCTCGTTGAGAAACAAGAGTGGCTAAACTTCTGGGAAGTAAGTGAAGTCAATGAAGATACTGTCATTTCAGTCATTACTCATCCTGAATACCTAACAAAGGCAAAAGGACTATCTTTTGCAGTTGCAGAATCCCTAAGCGGTTATGTCCCTACCAAAGTCGCTCAAGAAATTAAGTACGAAAGCTTTGATACCCATGAAAACAGGTTTGTTAAGCACTTCCTCAACGAGCTGATAGCATGGGGCGAGAAAACTCTCAATGCCATTATGACATCTTCATACTTAACAAAGGATCAAAAACAAGAAGCAACCTCCAAGCTGAAAATAGTTCTTGGCGATCTGGAATACTACGCTGTAAGTGACATCTTTGATGACGTTAGTGAAATGGTAATCTTCCCATCCACATCTCAGGTGCTCCTTAAACGTGAGGGGTACAGGGATTTACTTCAGCTCTGGTGGGAGTTTAAAGCTTACTCGCCCTTTTTCGGTGAAATGAAGAGAGCAATAGCCAACAAAGACATCGCTAAGCTCTACGAGTACTGGTGCTTTTTTAAGCTGGTTGAAGAGCTTGGGGATATACTTGAGAATAAGAGGCTTAAAATTCACGTAACGCCAGCGGGGGAGCTCTCTGAAAGCGGAGACGTTTACGCTGAGTTTGACAACGGCTGGCGTTTGTACTATAACAAGCGACTCGCCCCTAAGAAATGGAGCTATTCCGTGACGCTGAGGCCAGACTTCTCACTCTTCACGGGAAATCCTGGCAACAGAGATACGGAGCTCGTTGGGGTCTTTGACGCAAAGTTCAAACTCGACGTGGTGGATGAAAATAGAAGAAAGGAATTCGATGAAGAAAGTGAGATTGCTGAAAAAACCGGGAGCTACAAGACTTGGGCGAAGCTGGAGGACATTTATAAGATGCATACTTACAGAGACGCTTTGGGAGCTAAGTTTGCTGTGGTGCTGTATCCTGGAAGTAAAAACGTATTTTTTAAGACAGACAAAGAATGCCTTGGTGACTTAAAGGGTTGCAAGAAAGAAAAATTCAGTCTTAGTAGGTTAATAAGGGAACTGATAAAGGAAATGGGAAAAAATAATGATAAACAGCAGAAGCTTAGTGGAGTTGGGTATCTAAGTTTTATCCCGGAGGTGAATAAACATGATTGATGCTATTGGGATAGTTGCAAAGATCGCTTGGGCCCACAATAGATGGAAAGGTTTTGACGAAGAAGGATTTAACAAAAAAGAAAAATATGGATATAAATACGTCAATGAAACAGGCATCGCCCACGAATGGTGGAACTTTTATGAAAGATTCTCTAATGACTATTATTTTGGCCATGTAGAGCAGAAAGGAGAGTTCACCCATTTCGACCAAGGCCTGATAGTTTTTATCTCTAAGAACATAAACGACAATAAATTTTATTTTGTTGGCTTTTATGGAGAGGGTGAATATTCAAAGAACGGATTTAGCACGGGTAAAACTCTTGCAGAGATAATTCCAGAACATGCCAAAGAGAAACTGAAGAAAGCAATAGCTGAAGGCAAAATAAGTCCAAAATTTGCTGAGTATTTACAAAAGGCAGTGTTTGAAGCACCTGAAGAAATTAAAAGTAAGTTCCGGGCAAAAAAGGCTTACAGTACAGTTTTTATGGAAGATTGTTATGTTCCAGTTACTGCTTCCGACTTCGGGATATCGAAGTTTGGTCAAAACAATGTAATGTACATAGGAGAGAATGAAAAAATTAAACCCACCAAAATACGCGATCTCCTTATAAAAGCAAAGAAAAGACACAAGCAGATATTAGAAGACCCTAATGTTCCTGATGACAAAAAAGAAGAGGCTGAGAAGATTGTTGAAAAAATCGAGTGGGTCTTGAAGAGTTATTTCCCTTCTAATTACAATGAAGGTGATAATATGGAGGAACTTGTTAAGTACCTAATGTTCCAGGGTTACTACTACAATCCTCATCTTGTCTCTCAGTTCTATACTGCCCTAAAGACAAAGGGTTTTGTAATCCTCTCTGGCTTAACGGGGACCGGTAAAACGAAGATAGCTCAGGAGTTAGCCGAATTAACGAGTTCAATATGGGCTAGTGAGTTACCCAACGTTTTCTCCAAGTGGGAAGAGACGGATGATGAGTTTGAAAATGCCCTCAGAGAAATTCAGAGAGCCATAAAGGAGAATGGATTCGCGACATTAGTATGGGGGCCTGAGGGAGAAGTCCGCAACGTTGAGCCGCCGTTTGTCTTTTGGATAGGGCACCAAAATAAGCTCAAAGCTGCAGCATTGGTAACAGAGAAATACTCGGCCGAAGAAGCCCTCAGAGAGGCGCGTGAGCTCTCCCGGGGATTCGAGTGGAATCTTGGGAAATACAACGAAACATTTGAGAGTGCTACTAAGGATCACCAATCAAAATATGGAAGTGCCGTGGTTTTCAAAGTGGCTGAGATAATCCTACTAAAAGAACCTATTGATGCCTCGGAAGTGTTCCTGAGAGTGGGATTCAAGAAGGTGGCCCCCTTCAAAAATGTGAAATTTAGGGATCCAATGAGCAAAAACTTCCTCTTTCTCTCCGTCCGCCCGGACTGGCGCGATTCCAAGGCACTCTTGGGGTATTATAACTCGCTAACCGGAGAGTACCAAAGAACCGAGCTCCTCGATTTCCTCCTAAGGGCTCTGAATGACTACCAGAGAAACGGTGCTAATGCGAAGCCTTATTTTATCCTCCTCGACGAGATGAATCTTGCCCACGTTGAGTACTACTTCGCAGACTTCCTCAGCGTCCTTGAGAGTGGAAGAGATAAGAATGGCTTCACAAGGGAGAGCATAAAGCTTCACGATATTTATGACATTGCAGAGAAGCAGGGGATTCCAAAGGAGCTTAAACTCCCGCCGAATCTCTACATAATCGGCACCGTTAACATGGATGAAACAACTTATACCTTCAGCCCGAAAGTCCTCGACAGAGCCTTCGTGGTGGAATTCCACGACGTTGACCTTGAGAACTATCCGCCCGCTAATGGAAACCTCTCGGAGGACTTTGAAAGCCTGAGAGAGACATTGCTGAATGATCTTAGAGGCTCCAACGGAAAGTTCCTAGCCCACTCGAAGGGAGAGATAAACAAGGCTGTTGAAGAGCTTAAGGCAAAAGATTACTGGCAAATTCTCCAAGACCTCAACAGAGCCCTTGAACCCTACGACTTGCACTTTGGCTATAGAGTAATTGATGAGATTGCATTGTTCTTCAAAAATGCAAAGGAGAGCGAAGATAATGGGATAGTAAAGTTTGAAAGTGAGGACGAAATATTTGATCTGGCGTTGCTCATGAAGGTTCTTCCCAAGTTCCATGGCAACAGAAAGAAGCTTGAAAAGCCGTTGAAAGAAGTTCTACGAGAATGCATTGGGTCTAGCAATGAATTTGAAATTAAATTCAAGGAAAACAATACAGAGAAAACAATAAAGTTGCCTTCTCAACTGGAAAAATTAAACAGTTTCGCAATTGTTGAAATTCTTAGAAACTGGGAAAGCTATAACAAAAACTTCCGATTCAAACACACTGCCAAAAAAGTCTTCCGCATGCTCCGCCAGCTCTACGAGATAGGCTTCGCAAGTTTTAGTTAATTCTTCTCTCTTTATCTCTTTGCCTTAATTGTGCTCACCACTCCATTGCTTACCTTTTATCCCATAGCAAATTTATTAATCCCTTTCTCCAACACCTTAGGGGTGGTAGCGATGATAAGGCTGATCTCTTTTGACGTCTGGAACACCCTTCTCGACATAAACGTTATGATTGAAAACCTTGTAAAAGCCCTATCAGAGCTTCTGGGAGTTTCTGAGAAGGAGATTATGGAAAATATCCTCAAAACAAGGGAGGAAATAAAAAAGATTAGAAAGTCCCAAAGCGGCAACCCGGAAAAAGCCCTTGAAGAAAGTCAGGAGCTCCTTGCAAAGGTCCTCGGAGTCGACGTTGAAATAGTGAAGAGGGCTGCGGCAAAAGCAACTCTAACCGTTGATGAAAGCATAGTGCTCCCGGGCATTAAAGAGACCCTTAAAGAGCTCCACGGAAAGTACATTATAACAACAACGGGCAACGTAATGTTCTGGCCCTCAGCATATACGAGGCTCATTTTAGAGAAGTTTGGATTAGCCAATTATATAACCAAGCAGTTCTACTCCGACGAGATTAACGCCTACAAGCCCATGAAAGAAGCCTTCTTAGCCCCATTGAAATATTTCAACGTCTCTCCAAGCGAGGCAATACACATTGGCGACACCAAAGCAGAGGATTTCGAAGGAGCATTAAAGGCTGGAATGTATGCATGCTGGATAAATCCAGAAGCAGAAAAAGTCGAGAGGATTCACGAGAGGGGCTTTGTAGTTAGAGAAACGAAGGATTTGCTGAAAGTGCTCTCTCAACTTTGATCTTTTAATATTGTTGTCAATTCCCCGGTATTTTTCAGCAATTTAAACTAAAAAGCACAAAGAGAAAAAGAATAGAAATTTCAAACCTTTATGCCGCCCATTATAAGAGCCATGGCTGCCTTTTGAGCATGTAACCTGTTCTCTGCTTGATCCCAGACCACGCTGTTTGGTGAGTCTATGACGTCGTCGGTAACTTCCTCTCCCCTGTGTGCCGGGAGGCAGTGCATGAAGATGTAGTCCTTCTTTGCGTGCTTTACGAGCTCTTTGTTAACTTGGAATGGCATGAATATCTTTCTCCTTTGCTCCGCCTCTGCTTCCTGTCCCATTGAGGCCCAGACATCGGTGTAGATTACATCGGCACCTTTAACAGCTTTAATCGGGTCGTGGAGGAGCTCAAAGCTTCCACCGCTTTCGGCGGCATTTTCCTCAGCCCATTTGATAACTTTTGGATCTGGCTCGTAGCCCTCTGGGGTGGCAACCACCACATTAGCCCCAAGCTTGGTTCCGGCTATCATTAGGGAGTGAGCGACGTTGTTTCCATCGCCAACGTAGACAACTTTGAGACCTTCAATTCTTCCCTTCTTTTCTTTTATGGTCATGTAGTCAGCCAAAGCCTGGCATGGGTGTGCAAAGTCGCTGAGACCGTTTATGACTGGAACACTAGCGTATTTTGCAAGGTCAACAACGTCCTGGTGGTCAAAAACTCTCGCCATTATTCCGTCCACATATCTGCTTAGAACTCTCGCGGTGTCTGCTATCGTTTCTCCCCTTCTCAACTGCAAATCTTGGGCATTTAGATATAACCCATATCCACCAAGTTGGTAGATTCCAACCTCAAAGCTTATTCTTGTTCTTGTGGAAGGCTTCTGGAAGATCATAGCGAGGGTTTTACCCTCAAGAACGCGATGTGGCTTTCCAATCTTGTTCCAGATTTTCATCATTTCAGCTGTTTTGAGAATTGTCTCAATTTCTTCTCTTGTAAAGTCTTGAAGGCAGAGGATATCCCTTCCGGCTAAGCTCACTACCATGTGCATCACCGTCTAAAGTTGGCATTTCCGTTAATAACTATTTCGTCGTTAAAAAATATCCGGCGGCGAAAATTTTCAAAAAATTTCTGAAAACTAGTGGATAAACGTAAACTCAAACAGGGGTATGCTTTGCTAAAGTTTTCAACAAGGCTAATAAGGAGAGTCCCCTTTCTATTCCGGGTGTGTGTGATGGACGGTTTGAAAGTCAAGCTAGTGAACTATACCCCAAAACCCTTAGAAACAGTAACCTGGGCTGCGTTGATAAGCTACTGGGAAGAGTGGGAAAGTGAAGCTTTTGAAAGAGTAACGAGGACAGACGTGGAGAATCATTTGCCGAGAGTTCTGGGCTACGGGCATGAGTCGATTTTGGAGCATGCTGTTTTTACCTTTGCGATTGAAGGGATAAGCAGAGTTGCCTCGCATCAGCTAATCCGCCACAGGATAGCCAGCTACACACAGCAGAGCCAACGCTATATCAAGCTTAACCCTGAGGATGTTGAAGAGACGTTTGTTATCCCGGAGGGAGTTAAAGAAAATCCAGAGCTGTATGAAAAATGGAAAAAGCTTATGCGAGAAGCGATAGAACTTTACGAGGAGACTTACGCCAGGGGTATACATCAGGAAGATGCACGCTTCATTCTGCCTCAGGCAGTGAGAACTAAAATCGTAGTCACTATGAACCTTAGAGAGCTCAAGCATTTTCTGGGTCTTAGAGCGTGTGAAAGAGCACAGTGGGAAATAAGAGAGGTTGCGTGGAAAATGCTCGAAGAAATAGCTAAAAGGGATGACCTGAGGCCAATAATAAAATGGGCAAAGCTTGGGCCGAGGTGTATTTCCTTAGGTTACTGTCCGGAAAGGGAGCTAATGCCTCCTGGATGCCTGAAGATGACAAAAGAAAAGTGGAAAAGCATAATAAGTAGAAAAATGTAAATGGGAAGCTGAACCTCTATTTGTAAATTTTAGAACCAGGGTGCAAAACTTAGAAAAATATTTGTATAATACAAGCCAGGAAATTTCACTAATGTTAATTTAAGGTCTTTTTAGTTATTTTTTTGACAATATTGGTACGCTAAATTGCCAAAAAGTCCAAAAAAGTTCTAAAAAGGCTTTTATATAGGATCAATGTAGTTTTAATGAATGATGTACCCCCTACGACACACCCAGAATATAATACCGGAGGTTTGAAATATGGGTGATTTTGGTATATTGTCTCTCTTGCCGCCTCTTGTGGCCATTGGACTAGCAATATTGACGAAAAGAGTGCTCTTTGCTTTGTTCTTTGGAGTCTGGGTTGGAGGACTGTTAGTTGCAGGCGGAGACCCAGTAGGAGCAACGACGCAGACATTGAAGTGGATAGTGTTCAACATAGCCTCCGCATGGGAAGAGAACGGCCAGATAGTGACCGACCTATGGAACACGAGAATACTGCTCTTTGATGCGTTGATCGGTGCGGGTGTTGCACTAATCTACAAATCCGGCGGAATGAACGCCATCGCGAAAGCCGTTACAAGGAAGATTAGAACCAGCAGAGCTGCTTCATTAATGGCCGCAATTTTCGGAACCATAATCTTCTTTGACGACTATACCAACACCATCATCGTTGGAAATACAATGAGGCCGATAACAGATAGGGCGAGAGTCTCAAGAGAGTTCTTAGCCTATGCTGATGATTCCACGGCTGCACCAGTGGCGGTTTTGGCTGTTGTTTCTACATGGATAGGCTATGAGCTCGGACTTCTAAAGGATGCAATCGCAAGTGTCGGAGAAAGCATAAGTGCGTACTCTGCTTGGTTTGCAAGCTGGCCCTACAGGTTTTACCCAATCTTAGCTATAATTCTTGTTTATCTGGTAGCAATTACCCACAGGCACTACGGTCCGATGCTCAAAGCAGAATACAGGGCAAGAAAAGAGGGTAAAGTCCTTCGTGATGGGGCACAGCCAATGATGACTACTGAAATTGACGTGGGAATGCCCATTGAAGGCAAGGAAAGCGTGTGGACATTCATACTTCCGGTGCTAACACTGGTAGCATTGACATTCATCGGTTTATGGGTTACCGGTGGGGGAAGTGCCACCTATGCCGAAGGAGGCTTCCAGGCAGTTCTGTCTAACGCAGACTCAACATGGGCACTTGTTTGGGGTTCCTTTGGAATGGTCGTCGTGGCGATGGCACTCGTGATTGGAATGAAAATAATGAGCCTTAAGGAAGTCGAGGAGACTGTAGTTGCGGGTATGAAGCAGATGCACTTTGCAATGATGATACTTATTTTAGCATGGAGCATTAAGAGCGCGTGCGATGCCGTTGGAACAGCAGACTATGTAGTAAGCGTTGCATCAAAAGTCCTTTCTCCGGGATTGGTTCCACTGGTGGTCTTCCTGGTGGCAGCGTTCATCTCATTCACAACAGGAACATCCTGGGGAACCTTTGCCATAATGATGCCGATTGCCGTCCCGCTGGCCTATGAGTTGAGTGGAAGCTTTGGTCCTGTGGTCTATGCGAGCATCGCCTCTGTCTTTGCCGGAGGTGTTTTCGGTGACCACTGCTCGCCGATAAGCGACACCACGATCATGAGCTCAATGTTCTCTGGCTGTGACCACATAGACCACGTGAGCACCCAGATTCCATACGCGCTCACAGCGGCGGCCGTCGGTGCTTTAATGCTCGTGCTGTTTGCCACTGGCCTGACTAATGGATGGATACTTTTGATAATAGCAGTGCCCCTCCTGATAGTGGCCCATCACGTCCTAAGCGAGTGGTATGGGGCAAAAGTTGGAATCCCACACGGCAAAGTGCCGATATATGTTGTGGAGGAAAATATCGAAAGAACTGGTGGGGCAACTCCGAGAGGAGCTGTTCTCGGAGAGGAATGAGCCCTTTTCTATTTTTCCATTTTAAAAAGTTAAAGCTTTAGAGAAAAGTCACTCTTTTAAAACCTCCTCCAGAGTCTTTTTCAACTCCCTATATGCTTCTTCGAGGGACTCTGGAATGACTTTCGTGTCTGCTATTACAGGCATAAAGTTAGTATCGCCGTTCCACCTCGGCACGATGTGGAGGTGAACGTGGTCGTCTATGCCAGCTCCCGCCACTCTTCCAAGATTTACTCCCATATTAAACCCGTCTGGATTCATAGCTTTCTTCAAAACCTTTATCATAAGTTGGGAAAGCTTCATAATATCCAGAAGCTCCTCATCGGTGAGGTCTTCCCATTTTCCAACGTGTCTGTAAGGGGCTATCATAACGTGGCCGGGATTATAGGGATAGTTGTTCATGATAACGAAGGCATGCTCGCCCCTGTACAGGATTAGCCTCTCTTCATCGCGGTTTTCTTTTGGGAAATCACAAAATATGCAGCCGTTGTGTTTTGGGGAACGGATGTACTCGATGCGCCACGGTGCCCAGAGTATCTTCATGCTCTCACCTCAATTGGGGGAAAACACTGGGATTAAAAAAGTTTCTCATAAACTTTTTAATTCTCCTTGGATATTCACTTCAGGTGGTATTGTATGAAAAGAAAAGGGATTCTTATTATTCTCGATGGGCTCGGAGATAGACCGGTAAAGGAACTCGGTGGAAAAACGCCACTTGAGTATGCAAACACCCCAAACATGGATAAGCTCGCAAAAATGGGGATTCTGGGCCAGCAAGACCCAATAGCCCCGGGCAAGCCCGCAGGAAGTGATACCGCACATCTTGCCATCTTTGGCTACGACCCCTATCAAACCTACAGAGGAAGGGGCTTCTTTGAAGCTCTTGGCGTAGGACTGGACTTGGATGAAGACGACCTGGCATTTAGGGTTAACTTTGCCACAATCGAGAACGGAATAATAACTGACAGGAGAGCTGGAAGGATAAGTACGGAAGAGGCCCACGAGCTTGCGAGAGCCATTCAGGAGAACGTTAAGATACCAGTGGAGTTCGTATTTGTCGGAGCAACAGGCCACAGAGCAGTTCTCGTGCTCAAAGGCATGGCCAAGGGATATAAGGTTGGAGAAAACGACCCACACGAAGCTGGAAAGCCACCGCACAGGTTTGAGTATGCCGATGAGGAGAGCAAAAAAGTTGCAGAAATTTTAGAAGAATTCGTGCAGAAAGCCCATGGGGTTCTTGAGAAGCACCCTATAAACGAGAAGCGCAGAAAAGAAGGAAAACCAGTCGCAAACTACCTCCTCATCAGAGGGGCTGGAACATATCCAAACATCCCGATGAAGTTCACCGAGGAGTGGAAGGTTAAAGCTGCTGCCGTTGTTGCGACTGCCCTAGTTAAAGGCGTTGCGAGGGCTATAGGCTTTGACGTCTATACTCCAGAGGGAGCTACCGGTGAGTACAACACCGACCCGATGGCCAAGGCAAAGAAAGTCGTTGAGCTCCTGAATGACTACGACTTTGTGTTCCTCCACTTCAAGCCAACCGATGCAGCAGGTCACGACAACAACCCCACGAAAAAGGTTGAAATGATAGAAAAAGCCGATGAAATGATAGGGTACATAATTGAGAATATCGACCTTGAGAATACCGTAATAGCAATCACTGGCGATCACTCAACACCTTGCGAAGTTAAAAACCACAGTGGCGACCCCGTGCCTCTCCTAATCGCCGGTGGAGGAGTTAGGGCAGATTACGCGGAGAGCTTTGGCGAAAGGGAGTGCATGCGCGGAGGAATAGGAAGGGTCAGAGGAAAATACATAGTGCCAATGATGATGGACTTAATGGGGAGAACTGAAAAGTTTGGAGCTTAGCTTCTTTTTACTCTTCCTTGATTTTTGAAAGCCCTTCTCTTGGCGTCAATATCTTCATTTAGCAGCTTTGACTTGTATTGTATTCCATAGTTTCTAGTAGTCTTTAAGAGGTTATTTCTTAATTTCTCCTCATCCTTGCTTCCCAGCGAAGGAAAATAAACAGAAATATCATAAAAATCGTGATATAGTAGCTGATAGCAAAAGGCAGAACACCCATAATGCCCAACGTGTAGAGGATAGCCAAAATTATAACAACTGGAAGCAACAACCTATAGAGGCGTTTCCTCTCCATTCCTTTCACTCCGTGTTGGTATTCTCCTTGATTTTTAAACGTTTTGGAAAAAGAGTATAAAATCAGCTAACATTGGACTTCCTTCACTTGTCGAGGTGCTTTAAAGCCTCTATTAGTTTGTCATTTTCCTCTTTTTTCCGAATGCTGAATCTTATGTGGCCAGGCAATCCAAAACTTGAGCAGTCTCTAACGAGTATCCTCTTCTCCACAAGCTTCTCAACCGTGGTTTTTGCATCTCCAACGTATTTGATAAAGAAGTTTGCATCGCTTTTTACGTTCAATTCACGTTCTACTCGCTCTTTTTCTTCCCAGATTAGTGGCATTGTTCGTTTTAAGTGTTCAAATTCATCCGCTATGACAAACTCTAAAAACGCATAGCCAAGGGACCCAATGCTCCAAGGCATCCTTACACTTTTGAAGGCCTCCTCAAACCCAACAACATAGCCAACTCTAATTCCTGGCAAGCCATAGCTCTTTGTAAATGTTCTCAGCTTTACTATGTTTTCACTTTCGGGACTTTCTGCATCTTTCACGAAATCTATAAAAGCCTCATCTAGAACGAGAAGTGAATTTTCATCCTCCACTGCTTGGATTAAGGGCTTAAGATCTTTCACCCCATAGAATTTCCCATCAGGGTTGTTGGGATTGCAGAAGAAGATAATACTACCTTTATCAACTTTCTCAGCCATTGTTCTTGGATCATTTGGAGTCTTTATGATCTCAGCCCCAAAAATTTTTGCAATTCTCTCGTATTCTCCGTAGGTGTGCTCTGGAATGATCACTTTTCTTTTTCCTTTCATTGCGAGGATGCCAACTAGGTATAAAGCTTCGGTTATTCCAGCCGTGACCGTTAATGGTTCCCCCACAATGCTCGAAAGTTCTTCTTCAAGCCCTTCCCAGTAGAGGTAGCGATTGCTTAGGGTTTTAGCACGCTCAACCATCTCATCTATCCATTCTGGAAGATAGGGGTTCAATGAGGCTGAAAAGTCCAACAATCCCTCCCTTCTAGCGCCTCCATGCTGAGTTTTAAATTTAACAGGCTTAAGCATTCTACCACCTCCACATAGCCAAAGCAGATATAAGTATCCATTCACCCACAACAATCCAGTAGATTCTAAGAGCTCGTTTTATATCCTCAAGTTCTGGTGCTTTGCCATCAAAATGGTATGCCCCGTATTTCTCAAGCCAGACTCCTAAAACGGCGCTCATTGCCGCAATCGGTTTATCCCCATTTATTTTGAATTTGGCCTTTTTATAATGAGACAACACCTTTCTAGGGCCGAAAGGAAGAAACAAAAGAACGGTAAAACGTGCAGGAATAAAGTTTACAAGGTCGTCCATTCTAGCTGCAAACTTTCCAAAAAACTCGTATCTCTCATTCCTATATCCAATCATGGCATCGAGAGTGTTTATGGCTCTATACACCAATGCCCCGCTTAACCCAAAGAGGAGAAAATAGAAAATTGGAGCAACCACACTATCCACGATGTTCTCGGCGAGGCTCTCGATTGCTGCTGAGTTAAGATGATACCTATCTAGGCTTTTCACATCTCTGCTCACAATCAAACCAACGTACTTTCGCTGTTCTTCGATGTCTTCTCTTATGGTGTTCTTTACATGCCAGGCAAGGCTTTTTATAGCAAAGGAGGTCTTTAAAAGGTAAGCACCCAAGGCAATGCTAAGCCATCTAGGCAAAAAGTAAGGAAGTTTTGAAAGGAAAAAGGCAAAGCCAATCACAGCCATCGCCCCTAAAGACCCTATAACAAGGTCTAGAGCTGGACTTCTCCTTCTGTAATGTTTATCAAAAAATTCAATGAGCTTGCCAAACCACACTACAGGGTGAATTAAGGCAGGTGGTTCTCCTATCATCAAGTCCCACACCAAAGCAAGGAGAAAGATTATCGGCTTCATTTCGGCATCAACAGTGTTGGATATTTTATCCTTTTAACTCTTTCCGGAGCTCAATTTAGGGAGAACTAGAATTATCAAAAACTTTGATGGCAATATTTTGCCACGTTTCAAAATACTCCACCATGAATTGAGACAAATGCCTTTCTTATCTCTTCATACTCTTCAAGAATATCCTCATTTGGTTCTTTTATTCCTCTCCTAACGTACCAAGCGGGGTGTTTAAGATAAATTGCATCAAGACCAAGCTTTTTCAGGGCTTTCTGAGCGGTTCTGCCAACGGCAAAAATGGCTTTAGGCTTGAGGATATCGAGCTCCCTCCCCAAAAGCCCTAGCTCCTTTTCCCCAAATCCTTTCAGCTTGTTTTCCGGAGGATTGCACTTAACAACATTGGTGATGTACACAAAATCCGGGTTTATGCCGAGAGAAAAGAGGGTCTTCCTAAGAAGCATTCCCGAGGCATCTCTGTAGAAGCATATTCCCGTCAAGCCACATCCTTTCCTTCCCGGGGCCTCTCCAACTAGAGCAACTTTAGAACCAACCCATCCGTTTGCAAAGGGCAAGCCTTCAAAGGCTTTTATTTTCATCTGGTATTTGTAGTATTCCTCATGACAGAATCTCAGAGGATTTTCGATAAAAGTTGAGTAGAGACGGACGAGCTCACCTGCAGTTTTTTCATCTTCTCTGGTTTTAACTAAAAATCTTTCCTCGGATTGTAAATGGTTTTAGCATAAATCCCATAGGTTTTTTCATCCAGAGAAAGTAAATCCCTCCACGTCTTCAAGAATAGCGGCATGGTTTTGAAGTTTTTTGGATTTATATAAACCTCGCCAATCCTTTTAAGGCTCTCAAATCTCAGCAACATAAATAATAAAACATCCAGCGAGTTTATAATTTTGGTGGTATTATGGAGACAAAGACGTGTCCTTTTTGTGGGGGAACGATGGTAAAAGGAAAAAGCCCACAGGAGGGTTATGCACTATACTTCTGGAAGGCTCCATGGAAAAGGGGATTTAAAGGAGCAATTAGCGGAGCTATAAGAGCTTATCCATGGCTATGCCTTAACTGTGGTGCGATAATTCCTTACGTGGAGGAGGCAGAGCTTCAAAAAGTCAAAGAGGAATACGAAGAGGCAAAGCTGGAGGGAAGGCTTTGAGGGGTGTAACTTTTTTCTCAGGTGGAAAGGATGGATTATACGCCCTCTATCTTGCCGAAAAGAGAGGTATCAAAGTTCCCTATTTACTTGCCCTCAAGACTTCAATTGGACTATCTCCCCACTGGGAAAATTTTGATGCCCTTAAGATCATTGCAAATGCCATGGGGAAAACTCTCCTTACCTTTGACATGGCAGAAGGAGGAGATTCTTTAGCCAGATTCATAGCATCCCTTGAAGTTGATTATCTCATAGCAGGGCTGTTTCATAGGTAGTGATAAATGGAACTTTTGAATTCTTTTGTTTTCCGTAATTTTTAAATAGTCTCTAATTATACTTCCTTGTGGTGAAGCAGTTCCCAGAATGTGGGGTTTGTCAAGCCCGAATGGGGACTGTCGAGAGCCTTGAAGATGTGGGGAGTCTCCGTTCCCCCCGAAAGCCAGCCAATGAAGACGGGAGGCTGGAAGCCTACCCGTTATGAAATTAACACTTTACACACACTTTACGGGTAGGCAGAACGGACATATTCCTAGAAGAACACCTAAAGTGGGTGGAGTGGCTTGCTGAAAAAGCCGGTGTTAGAAGCTTAGAACCCCTGTGGGGACGAAATACGCTTGAGCTAGCCGAAGAGATTCTTAATACTGGCTTTGAATATGCAATAATTGCAGTAAATAAGGAAAAACTTGGAAAAGACTGGTTAGGATATAAGTTTTCCTCCCTGGAAGATTTAGATGTATTCTTAGACAAGAACCCCGCCGTAGATCCGCTCGGTGAAAGGGGAGAGTTCCACACGGTAACACTCTCCGGCCCACTCTTTAGGGAGCGTTTTAAGCTTGAAAAGCTTTCCATTGAGAAAAGCGAAAAGTATTGGTGGTTAAGGTTTAAGGTGATGAGGGATGATTGAAAAGCTTAATTCCAAGGGAATAACCCTTGAAAAAATGCTCGATACTGCCCTGGAGCTCTACATCGGAGAAGAGAGAGAAAAGGTCAAAGAAAAACTCAAGGAAATCATGCTCCACTATCTAAACGATATAAATATCCAAGCACTTTTGACAGCTGCTCTGCTCTTGGAAGAGGACTTCAAAGTTGAAGGTGATCCGATAAACCTAGTTGCCGATGAGCTCATCGGGATTAACATAGCTGAGTATATTGGGGGCAAGATGGCTCTGTTCAACTTCTTTTACTACGACACAAAAAAGCCCGGGATTTTAAAGGAGCTCCCTCCTTTCCTAGATGATGCCATAGGAGGATTCATTGCCGGATGCATGACAAAGCTCTTCGAGCTCACTTCATCCGGGACTCCCAACGAAGGGGGAGGAATAACAATCTAATCTTCCCTGAACTCGATGGTAAGAATCAATACCAAGCACAAAACTAGCCAGAACACTAATGATGCCATAGACAAACCCCCATATTGCGGATGCTCATATGCTATCAGGTGGGAAGCACTGACGGTGGGTATCAGGAGGAGAACATAGCGTAGTTTCTCGGGTGCGAGAGTTATGGGGTAATAAACCGGAAGAAAAACCGTTAGTATGGTTGTTAAAACCGTTGACAGCCTCATAACCGTAAGGGGTTCCCTCATTTTGACACCGATGTACATTCCAATGGTCGTGCTCCATATCCACAGAGAAACCACACCGAAGGCTACATATCTTATGTGAGAAAGCCCAAACTTTGCGAGGAGAGTGAGGATGAGTATCGCCAAGTAAGGCGTAGCCGGCAAACTCATGCCTATCGATATTCCGAGCATCTTCTCTGCTGAATTCCCAGGTAAAGACATCATTATATCGTAAAATTTTGAACGAACTTTCATCCCCACCAGCTCTATTGGAAGATCTGCCATCCCAACCCCAATGATGAAGCTGATGATGGCTCCTGCAATGGCAGATGAAAGAAATCTGCCCTCACTAATCACATAGACGATAAAAATAAACGAAAGTGGTTGTATGGCAAAACTTAAGATTGAGCTTTTGCTCTTCATTAATGCGTTCCCATAATACTCAATTATTGCCCAGAGGTTCATCTCAAATCCCCCACAAGGAATATATCTTCTATGGTCAGTTCCTCTCTTTTAAAAGGGATTCCAGTATCTTTTAGCTCCTCAATCACCTCTCTTTCCTCTGATTTTGACTTGGTATAGACGAAAGTGTTCTTCCCTGCCCTCCTTGTTGTATAGTCCTCCTTGGTAAACTCCCCAAAAACAACTATCTTCGAATGGAACTGTGATAGATACTGCCGTGCAATTTTCTCGGGTTTACCAAAAGCAACCACCCTTCCTTTTTTAAGGAGAAGCACGTTGTCGCATACGCTGGAAATTTCGTTCAAATAGTGGCTTGTTATTACTACGGTGGAGTTCTTGCTTTTTTCTCTCAATATTTCCCACAACTTCAGGCGATTTTCAACGTCGAGCCCCACAGTAGGCTCATCCAGATAGTAGATTTTAGCATCAGCCGACAAAATCATGGCGAGCAGAGTTTTCCTCACCATGCCACCCGAAAGCGTTGACATTATCTTATCGGCATAGTCAATGCCAAACTCCTCCACAGCCTTTCCAGCCCGAATCTTGGCATCTTTCCTTGAAAATCCACGCATCCTGAGGTAGTGGTAAATGTACTCGAAAGGCGTGAGGGTGTAAAAATGGGACTTTGCCTCTTGAGGCAGGAGCGCAAAGAGGTTTTTAATTTCGCTTTTGCGGGAATTAACCTCATGACCGTACAGGAGTATTCTGCCCTTGTCCGGTTTAAGCAGTAAACTGAGAATTCTCACTAAGGTTGTTTTTCCCGCACCGTTCGGCCCAATAATCCCGAGAATGCCCCCTTCCTGCACTGAAAAAGTTAAGGAATCGAGGGCTTTGATTTCTCCATAGCTCTTGGTGAGATCTTCAACTGCTATTGCTTCCATTCTTCCCCCTCCAACTTGGAGGTGTACAATTGGTTTAATGGGGAGCCTGGAATATCTTTTGTGCAATACAGTTCTCGGGGTATGGCCTTGCAAAACGTGTTGCAATATCCTTTCTTATAAAGAACGCATTGTCTGCATTCAGGAGCAACCAAGTTGAATTTATCCTTTTCAGGATCATCAATGCCGATCCTGAAGTATTCTGCAAGGGGAGATGCCAATATGTCTTTTAAAGAGTTTTGAAAAATATTGCCTAATTTAAACTTTTGATCCCTAAGAAAGACGCAAGGATATACATCCCCATTTGTATGTATTTGTATTTGAAAATTAACTGCGCCGCATCTGGCAGTTGGTTTTGTAGGGGGCGGATTAAGGGGTGTCACACCCGCTAAAGACTTCAACACAGTTACATTTTTTGCTTGTTTTGATCCTTGAAGTATCAAGTGGTATGCCTCTACTAGTTCGTTAAGGGAGAGCCCTTCGGATTTTATGAATTTTCCTCTACCAATAGGGATTAATGCTCCATAAACCCAGCTATCCGCTCCTAATGAATCAACGAGTTTAATAATATCGGGCAATTCATGCAAGTTTCTTTTACCTATGGTAGTGCCAACAACGATCATTGTTCTATGATGGTTCTTATCTCTGGCAAGGTTTTTGATAGCCCAAATTACTTTATCATAAGTCCCATACCCCCGATAAAATTCGTGAGTGTCTCGTGTTGCTCCATCCAATGCTATCTGGATTTCATCAACATACTCCTTAACAATGGACAACAATTTTTGATTCTTATACAATGGAGTTCCATTAGTGGCAACTATCACATAAAATCCACGATCTTGAGCATCTTTTAGTATTTTGTCAATCTCTGGATGAAGAAGGGGTTCTCCTCCAGTAACCCATAAAATTGGGATTCTAAGAGTTTCAAGTTCGTCAAACACATGCAAAACTTCATCAAAACTCATGTACAGATTTGTGTGAGGTCCAGAATTAGCATAACAGTATTTGCAAGCCAAATTACAGTAGGATGTAATCTCTACTGCTGCTAGATGAGGAGCAGAGTATGAGTATGGGTGTGCTTGGGGATATGGAGAAAGGAATTCTGTAGTAAATCCCAGCAATTTGCTTAGGCGTTCGTAGAGCATAGCCTCGGCATTTTCTCGAGTCATTCCAAAAGCATTTTGCATCATTGAAACAATTTTTTCATAAGGTACATGTGACTTAGCAAGTTCAAGTAGTGCAATAGTTCCAAGGTCTGTGTAAACTTCAAAACCTTTTGTATCCTTTTTGCTACTAATCTTGTGAAGTACTAATCCCCGTCCTTCCTCTTTTCTCCAGTAGAAAACTCCTGAGTCAACAAGCCTCTGAAGCTTCAAATACAAATCTTCAGTGTTCATTTTACTCCCTCCTTTGACTCATACACAAAAATTAAAAATACAATAGGGGATCAAAAACCACTTATTGACCATGCCCTTGAGTTGCACTGTCTGCCTGCACACAATGGGGGGATTTGGGAGTAGTTGAATTCTGGCTTGGTCTCGACTATGTTTTTAACAAGTTCCAAAATTTCCGCTTCTTGCTTGGCGTCCGCCACGCAAATCACCAGTAGTATATTTAAACACAAAAATTATAAATTTTACTTTTGATACTTCAATATTGTCCAGGATAATCAGTAGGACGTTAGAGTTAGACTATCTTAAGTTAAGATTCCATAAAAAAGATGAAAAAAGATTAAGACTGAACCCACCTAGTAAACAATGATTTCAGCCTTTATATTCCCCTCAACTTTTTCTGATTTTCTCAAGTAGTATTAGTGATTTAAATCGCCCCTACTGCTTATCCTGGCAGTATTCGTACATGGGGCAGACTTTTTAAGCTTTCTTGCAATTGGATTAATTAGCCAGGTGGTTGCATGAGAAACATCATCCCGTTTATGACAAGAGTCCCAATAAGGGGAGACTTCGAAAAAGCTAGGAATGAAATATGGGCCTTTCCTCTGCTTGCTACCCTTACCTCCTCTCTGCCCACTTTGATTTTATACCTTGACCTTCCTATGAAAAACATCTTAGCAATTCTCTCGCTTTACTCCACAATAGGCCTACTCCACTTGGACGGGCTAGCCGATTGGGCCGATGGAATTATGGTTAAAGGAGACAGAGAAAGGAAAATTGAAGCCATGAAAGATCTGAACACGGGTATAGCTGGAATTTTTGCTGTTGTAATGGTACTTTTTGTTCAGATATACTCTCTAAACTATCTCCCATTTTATGCAATATTTCTAGCTGAGCTGAACTCAAAGTATGCAATGCTCCTTGCTTTAGCCACCAAAAAACCACTTGGATCAGGATTAGGATGGTATTTTATGGAAAAGATGAACAAAAGGCAATTGGCTGTTGGCACCTTGTTATACTCGATCCTCATCTTCCCTATAGGATTTTATAACCCAAAGGCCATTTTTTCAGTTGTTGGACTTTTGGTTAGTGCATACGTCATGAAGGTTAGTATAGACAATTTCGGAGGTTTAAATGGGGACTGCATTGGAGCAATAGCAGAGATAACAAGAGCCGGAACACTTTTACTTATGGCTTTTGTCTGGTGGTGTCTATGATAATCATCTTAGCGGGTGGAAAATCTACCAGAATGGGAAAAGAAAAACCAGTATTGAAAATAGCAGATAAAGAAATGCTCCTCTGGGTTTACAATGAGAGCTCAAAGATAGATGAAACCCTTGTTGCTCTCTCGAAGAACACACCAAAAACCAGGGAACTATGCCTCCGGGAGAGGATTCCCTTCGTCAACACGCCAGGAAGAGGATATGTTGAAGACGTTCAGTGGCTCTTGAAGGAGTTTGGGCCATTTGTAAGCGTCTCAGCCGATCTGCCTTTCGTAAAGGCGTGTGATATTGCCCTCATAAGAAGCGAGCTTGAAAAGAAAAAAACCAGCATCACTGGAGTTTTACCTTTAAACATAGTCCCAAAAGACCTTGGAGTTGCAACTTACAGAGGATACGCAATTGTAGGAATTAATGGAGTTTCCTATGAGGGAGAAGAATTCGTTAAGCTAAGAAACCCTCTTTTGGCAATAAACGTGAACACACCAAGAGAGCTTGAACTTGCAAACAGAATTGCCAAGCTCCTACACTCCAAGTTCACTTAGGATGTAATTGAGGTCTAAGTTTTCTTCCACAACTCTGGAAAATCTTTCAATTTCCTCCTCTAGACTCCACTCCTTGAGGCTTAAGGACTCAAGACCCTTCTCCAAGCGAAGCATGTTTAAAAGCCGCTCTGTGAATGCGAAGTTGTGAAAGATTCCGTGGAGATACGTTCCAAAGCTTCTCTCACCTATAGCTCCCTCGGGCTCGAAGGCTTTGGCACCGTTTATCTCCTTTATTATTGAGAACGGCCTCTCACTTGTGGAACGTCCCATCCTTATCTCGTAGCCCTCAACTTCCATTTCCTTGGCTTGCTCCCACAGTATTTTCGATTTCAGGTGGTTGGTTCTCTTTTCCATCGTGAAGATCGTTTTAGCTGGCAGAAGACCGATGCCCCTAACCTTGCCTCTCTTTGACTCGACATTGTCTATTATCTCCTTCCCAAGCATCTGAAAGCCGCCGCAGATTCCCACAACGAATGAACCCTCGCGGTGGGCCTGAATTATGGCATCTTCAATCCCATTCTCCCTCATCCAGAGCAAATCTTCCACCGTGTTTTTGCTCCCTGGAATAATTATTAAATCTCCTTCAATCTCGTCGGCTTTTGTTACATAATCAACACCGTTGGCCCACTGAAGGGGCTCGAAATCGGTGAAGTTGCTTATATGTGGAAGCTTGATGATCTGTATGTGCAGGTCACCTTTAACTTTAGGAAACTCTGCTAAGGAATCTTCCTCTGGCAGTTTGTGATCCACATAGGGGATAACTCCCAAGACCCTCTTCCTATATCTCTGCTCCAAATATCCAAAGCCGGGTTCAAGGAGAGATTTATCGCCCCTAAACTTGTTAAAAACAAATCCCATAACTAGCTCCCTTTCCTCCTCGCTTAAAAGCTCCATCGTGCCTACTATTGAAGCAAAACTACCTCCCCTATCTATGTCAGCCACGAGAATAACTTTGGCATTTGCATGCCTTGCAACCCGCATATTTGCAATATCATAATCCTTCAAGTTTATCTCCACAGGGGAACCCGCTCCCTCAATTACTACAACATCATGACTATGCATAAGCTCATCTAGAACCCTCATGGCTCTTTTAAAGAGCTCCTCCTTGGTGGAAAGCATGTATTCTCTGGCTGAGACACTTCCGATGGGCTTTCCCATAAAAACTACTTGACTTCTCATGTTCCCCTCAGGTTTTAGAAGAATAGGGTTGAACTTTACCGAGGGCTTTTTGTTGCATGCCAACGCCTGTAAATATTGGGCCCTGCTTATTTCTCCACCCTCCACAGTTGGGGCAGAGTTAAGGCTCATGTTCTGGCTTTTAAATGGAACCACATCATAGCCGAGATTTGTAAGACTCCTGCACAGTGCAAGGGCCAATAAAGATTTTCCGGCTCCTGAAGAAGTACCTTGAATCATCAAAGCTCTACCCATAATCATCACCAAAAAGAGAAAAAAAGAATCAGCCTGCCGTAGCTTCACATACGAGAGGCTGATATGTGAAGTTAAACACATCTGGATGTAAGAACTTTGCGATTTCCTCCAATCCCTCGACTATCCTTGGAGTTGGCCTTGAGACAATGTCATCACTGCTTAGAGTGTAAACTCTCCCAGTTTTTACGGCATCAGTGTTCACAAGCTGAGTATTGCAGAGATCCTCTGCATTCATTCCCGCATGTGGAGGAAGGATTATTACTTCCGGATTTCTTGCCAAGACTTCTTCAACACTTACTTGCGGCCAGCCCTGAGTATCTCCAAAGATGTTTTCTCCCCCTGCCAATGTTATGAGATCGTTGATGAAAGTACCGTTACCAGCGGTCATCAGAGGATCGCTCCAGACTATATAAAAGACCTTTACCCTCTGTGCGTCTTGAACCTTGCTCTCTATTTCCTCAATTTTGTCCTTCGTTTCAGTTACAACTTCTTTGGCTTTTTCCTCTTTATTCGTAACTTTTCCTAAAAGTTCAACTGCTTTGTAAATCTCCTCTATACTCTTTGGGTCAATGATTATAACTGGGGCTATCTTTTCAAGTTGTTCTAAGTATTTGAGATGCATTGACGTACCAACTATAAGGTCTGGATTCAAAGATGCTATCACCTCTATATTGGGATCAGAAAATCCCCCGACAACGGTTCTTCCTTCCTGAACATTCTCCGGGTAGTTGTCGAATTTTGTCACTCCAACAACTTTGTCAAGAGCACCTATAAAGTAAAGGGTTTCCGTGATACTAGGAGCTAAAGATACTATTTTTTGAGGCTCTTTCTCTATGGTGACTTCCCTTCCGGCAAAATCAACTATAGTTAATGGATATTTAGGAGCAGGAGTTTGGGTTTCGCTTACTGTATTTGTTGTGGTTGTCGTGGATGTCACTTTTTCTTCAGTAGTTTCTGTTGTGGTAGGGGTGGTTTGAGTTTGCCCGATGCAACCTGCTATAACAACTCCAAACATAAGCAGTACCAGCACAATGGCTACCTTTCTCATGTACCTCACCTGGATAATTTGTCCAGCAATAATAAAAGGGGAAGGTATATAAACCTATTGGATAATTTGTCCAAGGTGATATCTATGATGCTTGTTGTATTGGGAAACACCGAGGTGTCTCTAATACCAGGAATAAGCATGGCAGGAGCAACACCGGAGCTAACAAAACTAACTCCACCGGCAGATGCGGAATACCTTTTTTACGAAAGGCCGAAAATAATAGATGCAATACCCGTAACTCCTGAGGGACATCCAACCCCTGCTATAATCACGAAAGCCGCAAAAGAACTTGCAAACTTTCCGATTATTGTTGTAAGGGGAGGTACTTATTTAGCCCCTCTCGTCCCCCATGTGCACATAAGCAGCTATGTGGGAAGAGATTTTAGAAAAGAGAAAGCTTTACCAGAAACTAGGGAAATAATAGACAGAGCAGCCCTTTTTGGGGAAGAACTAAACAAGCTAAATCTGGGAGAAGTAGTTATTGGAGAATCAACACCGGGAGGAACAACAACAGCTCAAGCGGTTTTGTGGGCTCTTGGATACGATGCAAAAACTTCCTCGGCTTCTCCCGACAATCCTCAACCCTTAAAAGAGAAAGTAATAGCAGAGGGGTTCAAAAGGGCGGGTATAAAAGAGGGAGAGCTTAAGGACAAACCATTAACAGCCTTGGAAGAGTTTGGCGACCCGATGATGGCCACGGTTGTAGGGATTGCCCGAGGATTCAAAGGAAGAGTAATACTTGCTGGTGGAACACAAATGCTGGCTGTTGCAGCATTGTTAAGAGCTATGGGGGGAGAACTCGAAAGGTTCACGATTGTAACAACAAAGTGGGTAATAAAAGATAAAAGCTCAACTTTTAGGGAAACAGCAAAGGAACTAGAGATAGAGTACCAATATGCAAACTTGGACTTTTCAAAGAGCAGATTCAAGGGGCTTAGAGACTACGAAAAGGGCTACGTGAAAGAAGGGGTTGGAGCCGGGGGAGCTGCATGGCTAGCACTAAAGAGGGGATTCACTGAGATAGATATCGAGAGGAAAGTAGAAGAGCTCTACGAAAAACTCACAAAGAGTCCTTAGTTTTTTCCCACTTCTTCAAACTTTCTTTCAGAGCTTTCCTAACTGCCCTGCCTATGTCTATTCCAAGCCTTGTGGCGGTTCCTGCCCACTCCTGTTCTCCCTCGAAGGCAAACACCGTTCTGCCTACCAGTAAAGTGCGTGTAGGGCGTTAATTTCGTAACGGGTAGGCTTCCCTCCTCCCGTCTTCATTG
>NZ_WHIZ01000059.1:0-12788 GCF_009372125.1 Thermococcus sp. 101 C5 | reverse complement strand
TTCTCGGTTTGGTGGACCGCCTGGTGATGTGACTGAATGGCTTCAGGAGGTGATACCCCAGTTATCCTGACAGTATCTATGTCACCTATCGAAAGGCTTAATAGGTAGGAAAGCCTAAATTGTGTGGAGGTGTGAAAAATGCCCGAAAAGTTTGACAAGATATATGACTACTATGTGGACAAAGGCTATGAGCCCAGCAAGAAGAGAGACATCATAGCCGTTTTTAGGATAACCCCGGCTGAGGGGTACACAATTGAGCAAGCCGCTGGAGGAGTCGCTGCTGAAAGCTCAACGGGAACATGGACTACTCTTTATCCATGGTACGAGGAAGAAAGGTGGGCTGACCTATCTGCAAAGGCTTACGACTTCCACGACATGGGCGATGGCAGCTGGATCGTTAAGATTGCCTATCCATTCCATGCCTTTGAAGAAGCCAACCTTCCGGGACTTCTTGCGAGCATTGCTGGGAACGTCTTTGGAATGAAGAGAGTGAAAGGCCTCCGCCTTGAAGATCTCTACTTGCCCGAGAAGATTATCAGGGAGTTCAATGGGCCTGCCTTTGGTATAGAAGGAGTAAGAAAGATGCTCGAAATCAAAGATAGACCAATTTACGGTGTGGTTCCAAAGCCAAAAGTAGGTTATTCTCCAGAAGAGTTTGAGAAGCTTGCCTACGACCTTCTTACCGCAGGAGCTGACTACATGAAAGACGATGAAAATCTTACAAGTCCGTGGTACAACCGCTTCGAAGAGAGGGCAGAGATAATGACGAGAATAATTGAAAAAGTCGAGAGCGAAACCGGAGAGAAGAAAACATGGTTCGCCAACATAACTGCGGACATAAGGGAAATGGAAACTAGGCTTGAACTCCTTGCAGACCTTGGACTTAAACATGCGATGGTTGACGTCGTCATAACTGGATGGGGAGCGTTAGAGTATATAAGGGACTTGGCTGAGGACTACGGCTTGGCTATACACGGACACAGGGCAATGCACGCTGCCTTCACGAGAAACTCATATCACGGCATTTCAATGTTCGTATTAGCCAAGCTCTACAGGTTGATAGGTATTGACCAGCTTCACGTGGGAACTGCTGGTGCTGGAAAGCTCGAAGGTGGCAAGTGGGACGTTATTCAAAACGCTAGAATCTTAAGGGAGAGCCACTACAAGCCAGATGAAAACGATGTATTCCACCTTGAACAGAAGTTCTATCACATAAAGCCGGCATTCCCAACGAGCTCCGGTGGATTACATCCGGGCAACCTGCCAGCGGTCATAGAGGCTTTAGGAACTGACATTGTCCTCCAGCTCGGCGGAGGAACCCTTGGTCATCCAGATGGACCTGTTGCTGGAGCTAAGGCGGTAAGACAGGCAATAGATGCCATAATGCAAGGAATATCTCTAGAAGAATATGCAAAGACCCATAAAGAGCTCGCAAGGGCTTTAGAAAAGTGGGGGCATGTGACTCCGATTTGATCCTCCGCAACTTTTATATATTTTCTTCGCTTAACTTTTAGTTAGGGTGACCTAATTATGTTAGAAAACTTTGTAACATCATTGAGCACGTACCTTCTTGCAGTTTCCAACGGGAGTCTGATGATGGTTGCTTTTTATGCAGGTCTTTTTGTGGCCTTAATGACGACTCTTGGCTCGTTGCTTGCGATATTCTCTCATAAGATGCCTGATTGGGGTATGGACTTCAGCTTATCTTTTGCCGCTGGAGTAATGATTGTTGCGAGCTTTACGAGTTTAATACTCCCGGGGATTGAAGCCACTGGTAGCTTTGTACCTGCCGGAGTGGGAATTTTGCTCGGAATAGTTCTTATATACGCTATCGACCGCTTTGTACCTCATGAGCATTTGGTTAAAGGCTACGAAGGCCCTGAAGAGCTCAAGAACAAGTTGAGGGTTGTTTGGCTGATAGTTTTGGCAGTCATAATACACAACCTGCCCGAAGGCTTAGCGGTTGGGACATCTATTGTGTTTGACCTAAAGACAGGGGTTGTGACGGCAATAGCCATAGGAATACAGGATTTCCCCGAGGGAACTGTTGTTTCATTACCCCTTGCGACCCTTCAAAAGAAAAGGTTCCAGCCCATTCTGATGGGAGCTTTAAGCGGAGTTGCAGAATGGATCATGGTTCTTGTGGGGGCGTTTTTCTTCACCATATTTCATAGCTTGCTCCCTTATGGTCTTGGTTTAGCAGGGGGAGCAATGCTCTATGTAACGGTAAAGGAAATGATTCCAGAGATTTACAAACACGAGAAGAATGAACTTTTAGTAACTGCTGGCTTTTTCCTAGGTTTTTATATAATGCTCTTCCTTGATTCGATGCTTGGATAGTTCGAAGTTGGCACTTTTGTTTTTAATTTTTCGAAAACTTTATTAGAAAGACCGAACAATTAAATACAGGTGTGTAAAGATGAACAGAATTGGTGCATTGGCTTTAGCTGGTTTGATTGTAGTCGCTTTTTTAAGCGGTTGCATTGGCCAGAAGGAGGAAGTCCCTACGATAGTGATAGGTTCTAAGCCCTTTAACGAGCAGTACATCTTAGCCCACATGATAGCCCTCCTCCTTGAGGAGAACGGCTTCAAGGCGGAGGTTAAGGAGGGCCTTGGAGGGACTTTGGTTAATTATGAAGCCTTGAAGAGGGGGCAGATTCACGTCTATGTAGAATATACGGGAACTGCCTACAACAACATCCTCAAGCTCGATCCCCCGGAGAAGTGGGATCCCGACTACGTCTATGAGAAAAGCAAGGAAGAGATGTTAAAACGTGATGGCGTTCTAACCCTTGTAAAGCTTGGTTTTAGAGACGATTATGCAATAGCCGTTAAGAAAGAATTTGCAGAGAAGAACAACTTAGAAAAACTCAGTGATCTTGCTCCATACGCACCTAAGATGACATTAGGAACCGATCCGGAGTTCGCAACGAGGCCCGATGGACTTCCGAGGATTAAGGAGGTCTACGGCTTCACCTTTGGGGAAGTAAAGCAGATGGAGCCAACGCTTATGTATGAGGCAATAAAGAACGGACAGGTTGATGCCATCTCCGCCTACACGACCGATGCGAGAGTCGACCTATTCGGCCTCAAAATCCTCGAGGACGATAAAGGAGCTCTACCGCCCTACGATGCCGTCATACTCATCAAGAAGGAGTTCGCCGACAAATATCCGGAAGTAGTGGAAGTCCTCAAGAAGCTCGAGGGGCTCATTGACACTGACACGATGAGAGAACTTAACTACCAGTACGACGTGGAGAAGAAGGATGCGAGGGAAATAGCGAGAGAGTTTTTAATTGAGAAAGGCCTCCTTAAGGGCTGATTCTTTTTTCTTTATGGTGATTGAAATGCTTTTCAGGAGAATAGAAACCGTCGAGCTCAGAGATGTTACAAAAAGATACGGGGATTTCACGGCTGTTGATCATGTCAATCTCGAGATCATAGGCGGTGAGCTTTTAATACTCATAGGGCCAAGCGGCTCCGGCAAAACTACTCTTCTGCGAACTATAAACCGCCTTGTTGAGCCAGATGAGGGTGAGGTCTTCATCAATGGACGAAACATTAAGGAGTTTGATGTTGTAAAGCTTAGGAGGAGCATTGGTTACGTTATCCAGCAGATAGGACTCTTCCCTCACATGACCGTGAAAGATAACATAGGACTTCTTTTGAAACTGGAGGGCTGGAGTGAGGAAGAGATTGATAAGAGGGTTAAAGAGCTCTTGCATCTCGTGGCCCTTCCTGAAGACTTCGTCACTCGTTATCCTCACCAGCTAAGCGGTGGTCAACAGCAGAGGGTTGGCCTCGCAAGGGCCCTCGCTCTAAACCCGCCCCTTCTCCTTATGGACGAGCCATTCGGTGCCTTGGACCCTATTTTGAGAAAGCAACTCCAGGAGGAGTTTTTGAGAATAAAAGAAGTTCTTGGAAGGACTATTGTTTTCGTAACCCACGACATAGAGGAGGCCTTCAAGCTCGGTGATAGGATAGCGATAATGCGGGACGGAAGGCTCGTTCAGGTGGGGTATCCTGATGAGCTAGTGCTTAATCCAGCGGATGAGTTCGTTGCTAAGTTAGTTAATGCAGACAAGAAGTTCAAGCATCTCGACACCCTGAAGGTGAAAGACCTCATGGTGGATGTTGAGAAATACATAGTGGAGGTGCAGAGAAAGGACGAGTTGCTCCAGTGGATGAGAGATAAAAACATCGAATTTGCAGTTATAGTGGAAAAAGGAGCACTTAAAGGGGTTACGGATTTAAAATCTCTCTTAAAGTCGCAGGATTTAGAGGAAGCTCTTATGGAGCCCCTTGTATTTTCTCCCGGTGATTCACTTGCTTCCGCCTTGGCTGAGATGAAACGCAGGAATGCCTTTCTTGGAGTTGTAGTTGAGAGGGAAAAGCCCGTTGGCATTTTACTTGCTAATGAAGTTCTTTTAAAGCTCTTGTGAGGGTCTTTAATGGACATTAGATGGGTATGGGAGAGTCAGAACCTTGCCCAAAGGACGCTTGAGCACCTCCGCATGTTCGGGATAGCCCTGGCCTTATCGGTCGTTATCGGCGTTCTCCTCGGCCTTTACCTCTACAGGCGGCCAAAGTTGGCTCCAATAGCGTTCAATGTCCTAAACATCCTGGAGACGGTGCCAACGCTCGCACTCCTCGTTCTCCTCCTTCCCCTTCTTGGCCTCGGGGAGAAGCCAACGATAGCGGCCTCGGTCATCTACTCCATCCTTCCCATAGCGAGGAACACCTACACCGGGCTGACGAGTGTTGAGATGAGCTACATCGAGGTGGCCAAAGCGATAGGCCTCAGCGAGCGGGAGGTACTCCTGAAGGTGCGCTTCCCCCTGGCCTTACCTTTAATAGCGGCCGGCGTAAGAATAGCTGTTGTTTTTACCATGGGCGTCGTTACACTCGGCGGCCTTATAGCGGCTGGCGGCCTTGGGGCGCCGATACAGACGGGCATACACCTCTATGACAGGGACATAATTATCGTCACCGGTCTGTGGGTTGGGGCTTTAGCTCTCATCCTCGACGGAGTTGCTGCATTAATAGAACGCTATCTGAGGGATCGCTATGGTAGGCGTTGAGAGGGTTCTTGGGGCCTTTGGCGAGCACCTCGTTTTGACTTACGCATCCCTGTTTCTCAGCATAGCGGTTGGAATACCTCTGGCAATATTATCGCTCAAGAGCAAAAGGTTAGCTTCATTTATAATGGGCTTCGCCAACCTCGTTCAGGCCATACCGAGCTTTGCCGTTGTTGCCATAGTAGTTCCCCTCCTCGGGATAGGCTTCACCCCGGCGGTCTTTGCGATATTCCTTCGAGCGCTTCTCCCGATAGTCAAGAACACCTACGTGGGGCTTAGTGAAGTAGATGAAGCGATGATAGACGCTGCCCGGGGAATTGGGCTCACTGAGTGGGAGATCATAAGGTATGTCCGCTTTCCGCACGCTTATCCGGCCATGTTTGCGGGCATAAAGTTCGCCGCTGTTCTAGCAAACTCAATAGCGATATTGACTGCGATAATTGGCTCCGGGGGGCTGGGAAGTCTGGTCTTTGAAGGCCTGGCAAGCTTCAACACGGATAAAATCCTTGCCGGCTCGATCCCGGCCATACTGATGGCAGTGTTTATTGATATCAGCTTTTCCTACCTCGAAAAGAGGGTCACTCCGGAGGGCATAGGAGGTGGGTGATGTGAGGATTGTTATAGGGGCAAAGCCCTTCAACGAGCAGAAGATCCTCGCCCATATCATTGGTAAGCTCCTCCAGAGGGAGGGGTTTGAGTACGAGGTGAGGGTGAGCGAACCGAGGCTGGAGGCAAACCTTGAGGCGCTTGAAAAGGGAGAGATAAGCCTCTACGTCGAGTATACCGGAACGGCCTACAACGCCCTTCTTAAGCTCCCGCCTATGGGGGAGTGGGACGAAGAGAGGGTCTTTGAGGCGGTCAGGGAGGGGTTCAAAGGGAATGGCATAGACGTGATCGCGAGGCTCGGCTTCAGAAACGACTTTGCGCTTGCGGTGAAGATAGAGCTGGCAGAGAGGGAAGGGCTGAAAACGGTAAGCGACCTCGCGAGGATATCGAAAAGCCTCACCTTCGCCTGTCCCGCTCCCTACATCGAGAGGCCCGACGGCCTGCCGAGGCTAAAGGCTGTTTACGGCCTTGAGTTCAGGGAGATAAAGCCCCTTATGCCCCGGGAGATGTACGAGGCCATATCGAAGGGCGAAGTAGATGTGATCACGGCCTTTACGACCGACGCAAGGGTGGACGCTTATGATCTAAAGCTCCTTGAGGACGATAAAAAGGCCCTACCACCCTACGAGGCAATAGTGATAGCAAGAGAACTCCCCAAGGGAGCCGTGGAGGCGTTGAAGGCACTGGAAGGGAAGATAAGCACTGAAACGATGAGGAGGCTCAACCACATGCTCGACTTCGAGGGGAAGAGGGAGGAAGAGATAGCGGAGGTGTTTCTGGCCAGCCTTGGTATTTAAAAACCGTTAGAAGGTCGGTTTTTTAGGAAAGATGGATTTGTATGGTGTGTTATAACCCCAGGCGTTAACTTCGTCGTTGACGGCGGAATGGCGGTGAAGATGATTTACACCGAATAATTCTTTGTTTCCTAAGAATTTCAGCAGGGTAGAAAAATCAGTCAAACACTTAAAATGGAGAGAAAAGACCTCACTGGGGCATCTCCTTGATATGCACGTCCATCTGCGGGAAGGGTATCTCGATGCCTTCCTTTGTGTAGAGTTCGTATATGCCCTTGGTAAGGTCGCCCTTAACCGTCCAGTAGTCTTCGGTCTTAGCCCAGGCTCTTAGCTGGAGATTTATTGATGAATCTGCAAGTGCAGTTATGGCCACGCTTGGAGTCGGGTCTTTCAGAACCTTTGGATGGTTTTGCATGAGTTCCATGGCAAGTTTGATTGCCTTGTCTAGGTCAGTGCCATAAGCCACGCCAACCTCAACATCCACTCTTCGAATTGGTAATCGGGTGTAGTTTATTATAGGATTGCCCCAGACGAGTTTGTTTGGGATGGTTATGAGAACGTTATCTGGAGTTAATAGTTCTGTTGACATTACTCCAACACCATTTACTTTTCCCGTGTAGCCTGAAACTGAAACCACATCGTCTTTGTCAAAAGGTCTTAAAGCAGCAATCCAAACTCCAGCGGCCAGGTTTGTGAGTGTATCCTGCATACCAAAGCCTAGGATTAAGCCAATCACCGCTGATAAACCCAGCACAACGGATCCCGTTTCTATTCCTAGAGCCCTAACCGCCAGAAGTATCACTGCAACGTAGAGTAGTGCGCTCAAAAATCTTGCAAGGAACTCCACGACTAGTTCTGGAAGCTTGGTCTTTTTAAGAGCGCCTTTGAAAGCCCTTACGACAATCTTCGCTACAATCCACCCCACAACCAAAACTAAAATCGCAGTAATTACCTGCATTGGGGTTATACCAATATATGGAAGTTGCTGGTCAAACCGTACCATTCCAATTCACTTCCTTGGAGAAGAACTCAAATGCAAATTAAAAAATTGAAAATTGCTGTAAGTCACATCTCCTCATATTTTTCAATAAGCTTCTTCAAAAGCCTGTGGTGCTCCTCTTCGTTCTTTACTAACGCTTCAGCGAGCCCTTTGAACAGCGGGTGGGTCATCTTCTCGGCCATCTTCTTGTAGGTCTCTACCATATCCCTCTCTATGTCGAGGTGCATCTCGGCAAACCTTTTTACAAGAAGAGCCTGTTCCTTAGTGGGTTCTATCTCCATAGGTTCTTTCACGTGTTCATAACCTTTTCTAACTTTTTCAAGCTCTTTCTGAGCTTCAAGAATAGCTTTCATCAAGTGTTTGTGTATAATTGTATCGACGGCTATTCTTGTCACAACCGCCTCTGTATCGGTGTACTTCAACCCCTGTCCCCTAATCTTTGCCAGTCCTTCGGTATAACTCTTAGCTGCCTTATCCTCAGTTTCGGCAGCCTTTTTAACAAGAGGTTCGACCATAGGAATCACCAGTTCATAATATGGTATTTGAAAGTTATATACCTTTCCCATTATAGCGTCAGAGAAGAGTCAGTAACTCCTTTAAAAGTCTCGAATGCTGAAGTAAACTTTCCCTAATTAGTTTGAAAATCACGTCTTCTAAGGGAGATTTTGGTTTTAATTTTTCAAAAACTTCAAGTTCCGCGTTGTTAACCTCAATCAATCTGAACACTATCTCTTTAACGGTAGCTTTCTTTTCGTTGGAAAGGTTCTCTGGAAAGGGTTCCGCATAAAAAAGGGTTTTCCGCTCTGCAAGCTCCTCCCTTCCCATTCTGACTGCTGGAACCTTTTCCTTATAACACATTCCGCCGAGGTTATACACTTCAACGTTCTCCACAACACTGTCGCTCCAAAACTTTCCCAAAACTCTCTCTATTTCCATTTCTGCTCTAGAGAGCTCTTTTAACAATTTTTCTTGAAGAATAAAGTCAGAATAGAGTGATAAAAGTTCCTCTGTTGGTAATTCTTTTAGGAGCCTTTTGAGGCTGTTCTTTGTCTTTTTAATATCTTTTTGGGCGTTCTTTTCCATTAAGTTTCCTCCAAAAAAGTGAAAGAGTCATTCGAGGACTACAATTGCCTCTGGGTTCTTTATCCTTACTGCTAGGGCTTCACTTGCTAAAAACGCCACCTCTTCCCCCTCTGGTCCGAGCTCTTTTAGATCTGCATCCTGTCCGATGACAACGTCAAGAACTGCTGGGGTGTTTGCGAACACGATTACTTTGTTTTCGTCGATGCTTGGGGTAACTAGGATACCGCCTTTGAATACCTCTTTCAGAACCTCTATAAGCATTCTTCCACCCTTCTCGTGAACTCTCAAGAGCTTTGCATATCTCTTTGGATGGATTATTACCCCGAAAGGCCCTGCAGAGGCTTTTGATGCTTCTTGGAGAGCATTCATAAGTTCATCTAATGCTTCTTCTGTGTTTTCCCATGGGCCGAGCTTTAATCTTTTTATCCCTTCAGTTGAAAGTATCTCATTTATTATCAGGCTTTCCTCATCTTTGACAAGCAACTCTCCAGCTTTCACCGCTATTGCTGGGTCGTAAGTTCCGTCGTTAAGCTCTCTCAGCCCAATGTAGAACTTCTTTGTGAGCATGGGGATTGGCTTGTACTCCTGTTTAACTACTTTCACGCCATCCTCGAAGCTTATGATATCTACTCTAAATGATTGGCCAGTTATTTTTGTTTTTGGAAGTGAATGAGTTAACGTTCTCCCTTTTTCAATTGCATCGAGAAGGGCTTCCCTTAAAACCTTGAGATATCCATTTTCTCCCATTTCATTCTCCTCCTGAGAGTTGAGTTCAGTTTTGATTCCTGTCAATTCCTCAACCTCCTCAAATCCGCCTTTAAGCTCATTAATCTGCTCTGGATCTAAACTGAGCAGAAGAGCCATGAATTCTCCAACGTGTGCTTTTTCTTCCCTTGCAACATCCAAGAAGACCTTTTTAAATCTCTCATCTTCTGTGAATCTTGCCATCTGCTCATACAAGCTTACGGCATCGAGCTCGGCTATGGTTGCCAACCTTAGGGCTTCCATAAGCTCTTCCTTAGAATAGGGCTTATCCCTATTTATCAGAGTTGGGTTTATTGCCAGCACTCAAATCACCATTTTAATGTTCGACTTTCACGTTAATAAGGTTTTCCAAAGAAAATAAAAAGGATGTTAATTCAAAACTCACTTCGTTCTCAAAAACTTTGAGACGTAGGGGCTTTCCCCGGGTTTTCCCCTCCTGAAGTGGCCGCTCGGCTTTCCAGTTAAGAGCTCTTCAAACCATGCTTCATGTTCTATTTCCTCATGCAGAATAGCAAGTGCAAGGTCATAGGTTCTTGGATCCTTTCCGAGTGTGTAGTTGCATATCTCCGTATAAACCCCAACTGCACATCTCTCAGCTTCAAGGAGAACCTTCAGAAGGTTTTCGATGGTAGGCTCTTCTGGCAGATAGGCATCTCTACAAGAGGCCAGGTTGGCGAACTCTCTAATGTCTCTCGGTAGCTCTCCTCCAAGTTCGTAAATCCTCGGTACAAGGGCTTCAAAATGGTTTCTATCTTCAAGCCTTGCATCTTCAATTATCTCCTTAATGGCTTCTCCTTCTAGACCTGTTGCATGGTTTCTAAGTATGGTGTAGTAGTAATATGTTGTGAACTCTGCTGCAGCCGCTTTAACGAGAAGTTCTAGCAATTTCTCTACATCTATTCCTGCCCTTTCAATTAATCTCCTATTGTGTTCCGACATGGGTTTCACCAATTTTAGTATGTATTTTTTCTTAATAAGCTTTTCTATTTAGAAATAATTTCTAATTAGGAAAGCTTATAAAGTGCAGTGCATACTCAGAAACATGTGGAAAGAAAAAGCGGTTGGAGTGTTAAGGGAAAAGAGATACAAGCTTACTCCCCAGAGACTTAAGTTACTTGAGGTAATAGATGAACTAGGCCCTTCTCACCCTTCCCTCAGCGAAGTTTTCAAGAAGATCAAAGAAGAGTTCCCCACAATGAGCTTCTCTACCTTGTACTCTAATGTCATGGCTTTAAAAGAACTTGGCCTCATAGAGGTTTTTTCTGTTGAAGGGGAGACCCGAATTGAGATCAACACGGAACCTCATGTGAATTTGATTGAAAATGGTGAAATAGTTGATCTTACCGATCCGGAGATTATCGAACTGATTAAAGAAAAGCTAAGAAAAGAAGTAAAGCTTGTTAACGTTCTAATTGAGAGGGGATGAACTTTTTTGGTTCAATCAACCTCAAGGCTGAAGTCCTGATAGTCCATCCATATGCCGGTCTTCGTGACCGAGTCGTATTGTGCCTTCAAAAGCTCATAGTGTGCCTTCTCAACTTTTGCCAGCTCGTTAAAGATTTTCCTAACGTTTTCATCCTCGGCTTCTTCCGCCGCTTTTTCATAAAACTCCCACGTAAGCTTTTCCTGCTCCATCCCCAACTCTACAGCTTTAACCTCGCTAAGCTCTCCCTCATACTTCGGTGTAAGCTTTTCCAAAAGTTCCTCGTCAACCTGGGGCATTTCTGGTTTTTGAAGGAGCTTTTCTACAAACTTCTTCTCAAAAACATCCCAGTGTTCAGCCTCTTCTCCAGCCAAAAAGAGGAACATCTTTTTCGCCCTTTCATCCTTTGCTCTCTTGGCCATCTCGATGTAAAACCTGAGTTCTGCCTTTTCAACTTCTAAAGCGAGTGCGAGTGCGTTGATTTCCTTCATCCTATCACCGATTTAAATTTGGTTTTCTGGAGATATTAACTTTTTGATCTCTTCAAGCACTTCTTTTGCGTGTCCTTTGGCTCTAACTTTTATCTTCTTCCAGGCTATTTCTCCCTCTGGGCTAAGGATGAAGGTGCTCCTTATTACCCCTTCGTATTCTCTACCGTATAGCTTCTTCTTCCCCCAGGCTCCAAGAGCTTTGTGGAGCTCGCCACTTGGGTCACTGAGAAGCTTTACCTTTAATCCATGCTTCTCTTTGAATTTCCTGTGACTCTCTGGGGAATCCCTGGAAACGCCTATAACTTGAACTCCAAGCCTTTCGAATTCTTCAATAAGCTCGGTGAACTCTTTTGCCTCCGTTGTACAGCCAGGAGTGTTGTCCTTGGGATAAAAATACAGCACAGTCCACTTTCCCTGTACAAAATCCCTCAAGGGAGCCTCTTTCCCTTCTTCATCTGTAACTTTAACATCGAGGTAGCTCATGCGATCACCAAAATTATTAGGATAGCCTAATTCATAAACTTTTCTCGCAAGGCTTTTTAAGGAGAGCAGAGTAAAAATTTCTGGGATATGTCATGAAGATTGTAAAAATTGAAAATCCGCTCTTCCTCAAGGATGAACTTCTCAGATTTGTCTTCAGAGTCTACCAAGGGACAAATGGGGCTTACCCTGCATTGGAGTGGGTAGAAAATAAACCATCTCCTGATGATTTTGAAGGATTTAAAAGAGTTTATGAACCTTTTCTTGAGTTCAGGCTTAGGGATGAGTTTGATGAGCTCTATGTTCTCCGTAGCAAGGATGGAAGACTAATAGGTACCGTTGCTCTAGTGTATAACCTCGAAGGCAAAGAAGCATGGTGGGTGCCGAAGGAGATTAAAAACGAAAAAACAGGGCTCATAGAGTTCTTTATGGTCGACCCAGCCTACAAAGGAAAAGGCTATGGCTCAAAGCTTTTGCAATTTGCAGTTGAAAGGCTTAGGAAGCTAGGGAAAGAAGCATATGTGATAACCTTTCCGCATCTGGAGGCCTACTCATACTACCTTAGAAAGGGCTTCAAAAAGCTCATGGATTACAAAGAGTTCGTTGTGCTGAAAAAGGAAAGCTAAAGGACGTAGAGATAAAGCGCGAGCATTATCTGGATGGTCAAGAGCAAAACTGCAGAGAGCGCTATTAGCTTGTGTGTATTTCTCTTTATCTTCCTTCCCCAGAACAGCCTCCCGCTCGTTGCCGCAAAGAGGGCGTGTTTATAGTAACCTTTATTAGGGTTTTTGCTGAATTCTTTCAGGTGGTTGTCGTGATCCCCAGATGGGATCACAGACTCAAAGACCCTGAAAGCGTGGCATTCGCAATTCTTGACGTTTTAGCAGACTTCGAATCAGAAGGAAAGCTGAAGAACCTGCCAAAATCCAAAAAATTTCCAGTAAAAACAATACTGGCAATACTCCTCTTTAAACAATACTACAACCTACCTCTCAGAGACGCCCAGCACTACGGCAGAAAATTCTTCGGAGCAAACATTCACTACTCAACCCTCCACAACTGGGAGAA
>NZ_WHIZ01000058.1:0-12918 GCF_009372125.1 Thermococcus sp. 101 C5 | reverse complement strand
GTAATGTGTTATGGTCTGAAAATCCTCCTCAGAGTCAAATACTGTTTAAATAACAGGGGGTGAAACTAAACACGCCCTGGAGGAGGGCTACTCGAAGATAGTATCCTTCTGATAACCTATGATACCTACTCGCAAGGATGGGCGCTTGCATTTGAAATCATAAGAAACAGAATAAAAGAGGGAGACTTCGGAGTAATAGTTAATTCTGTACTTCCCCTTTCAATGCTGAACATGGAGCTTAAAAGGGTAAGTTTTAACATCTTCGAGGAAGGCGAAAAAGGCAATCTTGGAGTAATTGATGTTTTTGCGTCGTTTTATGGCATAAAATACAATCAGCCCTATATCTACTACACTGACATGGATCCAGAAACGTATTTTCCAAAGTTTGTGACTCTTTACAGAAGGCTACTGGAAGAAAGGATAAAAGACCGGAGGCCAATAGGAATACAGCTAACTGCAGATGGATTTGCATTTCTGCTGGGTGAAGAAAGAGAGCTCAGAAACTTCCAAAAGAATCTGGCAGAAAAAGAAAATGCTCTACTCCATGAGAAAAGGAAGAGGCCAATAAATATAATGCTCCTCAACAGAGATAGGGTTTCCAACAGATACCTCTCATGGCTCTCCCTCTACAGCCAGTACCAGATCGACTTTAGCTCCCAAGAAGGAAGTCTCGAGGAGAAGATGATTGTAAGGAAAGCACCTTCACCCAATTTTAAACCTGCCACGTATACCTTTAAAATAGAAAACGGAAAGATAATCATCGTTTAGCGAGCTTCAGCGCAAGTCTGGCGGCCTCTTTTCCATCTTTTATAAAGTGCACTTTCACGAGTTTTTTGTGGTCAAAGTAGCCATCTTGAGCAAGGAGCTCAAGTCTGTCGCTTGGATAGCCTGTGTCTGTGACCACAATAACTGGCTTTGAGTAGTTATATGCAATTAATGCTTCCACCATTGTGCCGACTCCTCCCCCAAGGACTACCAGAACATCGGCTGAATTGATCATAACCGCACTTCTCTCTGCAAAGTCCATTCCGGTTTTTATTCTGATTGTGTTGAACTCATTTCCCTCCTGCCTCTCCGGGAGGATTCCCACAACAATTCCTCCAAACCTTGCAAATTCCCTGCTCGCTATCTCCATAATGCCTTCTCTTCCTCCGGTAAGTAAAACGACTCTATCTTTGTGTTTGGCAAGCTCTTCAATGAATTCCTTTGTCTTTTTGATGGCCTGTGGCAGAGGTTCATTGTCACTTGAGCCTGCGATTGCTATTTGGATCATCCTATCACCCCAGCAAACCTCTCAAGGCTGGAAAGAGGTTAACAGCGAGTAAAAATAGCCCAATCCCGACGAAGAGGTATGTGATCGCTCTTGCAACTTTTGAGGGGAGGACAGCCTTTAGAACATCATCAATCATTTTCCCTCCATCCAATGGAACTAGTGGGAAGAGATTCATCAGCCCTATACCAAGGTTTAGCACGTGGATCCAGTAAAGTGAAAACGCCAGTGGAAGCACAATACCGCTAAAGCCCACCTTTGATGTTATGTGCTGCGCTGGGTAGACTCCGAGGTAACCCTTTTCCGGGTTGTCTGGATGAGAGCCTAAGGGAATGTTTAGAATCTCCTTTTTTCCTTTGCGTAGTACCTCAATTGTTATCGTTTCTCCGGCCTTTGTTTTGTTCATTATGTCAAAGAACTCCTCTACCGTTGCTATGTGCTGACCATTTATTCCCACGATTATATCGCCCTCTTGGAGATAGCTCCTAGCAGGCCCTTCTGGAGCTAGTTTGGAAACCTCAACTCCCGCCGGCTCCAATATAGGGTTTAAAGCATAGCTTAAGAGCAAAAGGGCCAGAAGGGCGGTTACAATATTCCCCATAGACCCCGCAGCATAAACCCTTAGACGGCTCAGCAAGGGGGCTTTTGTTAGCTTTTCCTCATCCGGCTCAACAAACGCCCCCGGGATTACGAAGAAAAGCACGAGACCCACAGATTTCAGGGGTAAATTCTCAGCCCTAGCTACAAATCCGTGACTTAGCTCATGAACAAACATGACCACAATAAGCCCTATCAACCCATACCACAGGGGGATTGTAACACCGGGTATAACAAGCTGGACTCCGGGGGTAGCTGCTTTTGTCCGGAGATTCTGCATGGCGAGAGTGAAGAGGGTGTAGAACACATAGGCCATCCCTATAAAGCCGACTATTATGCCTGCTGTGGAGTATCCTTTCCAGAACTTCCTATACTTCGTCCCAACTTTGTCTATGAAGTTAACAAACCTTTTAGTCCTCCATATCGCAACGAAAAGGTCAACCTGCAGACCTTCTTCTTTCTCTTCTCCTCTCCTTCCAAATGCGAGATATAGAACTCCCCAGAAACCGAGTATCAAAGCCATTGCTGTAATTAGGCTCACCATTTTGGTCACCTAATTCCACTCCCAGAGGAAGTTTAAAAAGGTAGTGCATACTCTTAAAAACAAAAGTCCCAAGAAAAGTATGCGATGATGAGTGATGGGCGAACCGAAAGATGAGGATGGAAAGGTGATCGCTGAGCATCACTTTTGGAAGTTCCACTTTTCGTTGCCATATTTTTCTTCTATGAGCTTCTCCGCAATCTCGAGTTCATAATCTGTCAGTTGTCCCTCCTCAAGCGGGAACTCTTCAAAGAACTTTGCCTTCAACAGCTCATAAGCCTCATTCCTGCTGAGCTTTACCCCTTCTCTTTCCAGTGTTGTTACCCTCTCCCAGATACTTGAAACTCCCTTATCTTGTAGTTTTTTCTGAGAAGCTTTGAGCACTGAGGCGAGAATTTCAAGCCTGGTTGCATACATGAAGGTGCCGTGTTGCAGGATGATCCCCTTTCTTCTTGTTTGCGCAGACCCGCTGATTTTCTTGCCATTGGCTGCTATGTCGTTTAGCCCGGAAAAGCCACTATTTATCCCCAATTCCTCAAGCGCTCTGACGAGAGGAGCCGCTAAAAACCTGTAGCTCGTTTCTATGTTCCTCAAGCTCTCGTGAAAGTTTTCTCCTATGATTACACTGTAGGTTATCTCTCCGTACTGATCGTGAAAAACACTTCCACCACCTGTTATTCTTCTCACAACGGGGATGTTAAGCTCTCTGCACTTATCAAGATTGACGTCGTGCTCAACGCTTTGAAATCTGCCGATTGTTATGGAGCTCGGTTTGAAAACGTAAAGTCTAACGGTGTCTTCAACTTTTCCTTCAATCCTTGCCCGCATTATTGCCTCATCTATGGCCATCTGCACTTCTGGTCTTGCAACTATCAGGGGAATAAACCTCAACAACATCACCAAAGAATGAAGATTGCCGGAGCTTAAAAATGTGTGCCTAAAAAAGAGCAAAAAGCAAAGAGGAATCGTCCGGTCAGGGGCCGATTAGTTCATCACCCCTCAGCAACCTACCCTTCACATCATCCCAGTCCAAGCTTTTCTCTCACGATTAGTGGAGGATACCCAATTTTTGGGAAGACCAGCAGTGCTTTTGCCTCAATAGCCTCCTGGGGGACACACGGAAGGACATTTCCTTCAGCCAAGCCGATGTAATCTTTAAGATACGGAAAATCATCTACGTTGAGGGGGTAGAAGTCATGTATCCAGTTGTTGTCCCCCTGAATCACAAAGCACCTTTTTCCATTGTACTCAACTATATCCCTGACCCTGTGAATTATTGGATACTTCGTATAGGGTCTCTTGTAGACTACGACGTCTCCAACCTTTATTTCACTTGGAGGGACTCCCTTGAGAAGAACAACATCTCCCCTATAAAATGTTGGCTCCATCGAGCCGCTTATCACAATAACCAGCGGTGAGTCGGTATGGAGGGCAATCTTCAGACCATTGTGTATGGCAAAAACAACTATAATGCTGATAAGCAGGAATGCGACATCTCCTTTCCACCCACTTAGTAACTTTTCCTCCATTTTAACTCCTCCATGATTGTTCTAATCTTCGTTGGTATTGAACCTATGGCAGTGCACGTTTCCAGACTTATCCTCTTTCCATCAGTGATGTCTAAATGATAGTTAGCCAACTTAAAGATTTCCTTCGGCAGTCCATGCCTCCCCAGCCCTACTACTAACATAAAGCTTTCCCCTTTAAGAGCTCTCTCTGCAATCTGGTGGGAGGAAATTTCCTTATCTTCGTTGGGCTTCCGTGTAGTTGCCACGACATGCCCGAACTGGGGAGGAAAGCCCCCTCTTGGAAACTCAAGTAAGTGGAATTTATTGCTCTTTGCCAGTTCTATAAGGTATTTTCCACCCTCCCCGATGGTGGTATTTTGGGAGATTTCCTCGGCTAGTTCAATGGGTTTCTTTTTTTCGAATGGGAACCCTATGAGAGCCAGATGGAAATCAAAGGCATGACAAATGGGAGCTGCTCTAGCGATGGCTCTCAGATGCGCTTCGTGAAGCTTCTTAGGATCATATGAATTGTAAAGTGCCAGCGTAAGCATTTTTGAACCCCCATATCAAGAAGGGGAGAATGTTTATTAAGTTGTTTGCCCAATATACTTTTTGATAATGATGGTCGAAATTGATGATATTGTGTTTTTAGCAAAAAACGGAAGATATGAAGAAGCTTTGGAATTGGTTAACCACCTAGACGATAATCTAGACAAAGTATTAGCCCTTAGCGGTATGGCTAGGGTGATTTACACGCAGGATATAGAGATAGCTTATGGTTGTTTAGAAGATGCGGAGTATTTTTCCAAGAAGATTAAAGATAAAGGAGAAAAATCAAAAGCACTCGCAGATATTGCTTCTGTATATTATATAATGGGGGATACTGAATACGCTCTGGGGCTGTTCGAAAAAGCCATAAAAGAAGCTGAAAAAATAAAAAATCTGAAGACAGGATATATCCCCTGGCAAATATTGCGTATTATATGGGTATTTCCGGGCTTGTTGATTTCTCGCTGGACTTATTTGAAAAAGTTTTTGACATAGTGGTTAACCTAAAGGTAAATTATGTAAAGAAGACCGAGTACCCCATAGAGCTGGGAAGCATAATAGAGAGCGTTGGGGACGAACTCCCCTCGGAGGAAGCTATCAAATTTTACAGAAGAGCTCATGATTTGTTTGAAAAGCTCCACGTGCCTACCAAAGCCGCGACTGTTGAAAGAAAGATCGATCTGGCGAGAACCCTCGCCACAGTTGGTTTGCCCGAAATAAGAAAAGCCATCTCGGAGGGTAAGTATGTTTATGCCACTAAACTAATTATACGAACATTTAACGATGAGACGGTGTTTATTGGCCTTTTAGAGGTAGCACTATGGATGAAAAAGAACGAGACCATTGGATACGCTCAAATCGTTGAAACCGCTCTCAAATATCTTCAGGAACTCCAGGTATCCAAACGACATCTGTTGTACGTGATCAAACTATTGACCGAGCTCGAACAGTTTAAAGAAGCGTTAAAGCTTTCTATGACCATTGAAGACGTCGAGCTGCGCTCTGAAATTATGGCAGAAATAACCATGGGAATGCTAAAAAGCGGAGAAATTGAAGGTGCTTTCAAGGTAGCTGAGCTGATACCCGACATTCATATCCGCGCCGCCACAGTAGCGGAACTAAGGAAAATACTGAAATACTAAAAGCAGATACCTTATGGGTGAAAATCGTGATATTCGATGCTCATTCTGACTTGCCAACCTACATCTATGAGGAAAGAAAGAACGACAATGCAGTCTTAGAGAGAAACTTTGAGAGGTTCTTTGGAGATACAATAAAGTCAAGGGTAATGGCCATTTGGACAACACCAGAAAAAAGAGCCACGGCATTGAGGTATGGCTTGGAGGTATTGAACAACCTTCACAAAGACGTTATTGAAAGCCCAAGCTTTGAGCTTGTAACCAGTGTAAAAGACATGAGAAATGCCATTAAGAATGGAAAAGTGGCACTCTGGCTCGGACTGGAAGGCGGAGAACCAATAGAAAACAGCTTAGACCTGCTTGAAGTTTTCTACGCCTTAGGTTTAAGGGTTCTAACACTGACTTGGAGCCTGAGAAATGCCATAGGTGACGGTGTTTTTGAAAGAACAAAAGGTGGCTTAACCAACTTTGGCATAGAGGTGCTTGGAAAAGCGGAAGAGCTCGGCATAGTTGTGGATGTGAGCCATCTAAACGAGCAGGGCTTCTGGGACGTTATTGAAACAACGTCCTTCCCAATCATAGCCTCCCACTCTAACGCCTACTCCCTTTGCCCGAATCCCAGAAACCTCAAAGACGACCAAATAAAAGCCATAGCAGAGAGCGGTGGAGTTATAGGAGTCAATGCAATCCCGAGTTTTGTAGATAAGGAAAACCCAACGCTGGACAAACTAGTTGCCCACATAGAATACATAGCGGATTTAGCGGGCTACGAACACGTTGGACTCGGCTTTGACTTCGTCTATTATCTCAAAGGATGGAGTGAAAAAAGCGTCAAGGGATTTGAGAACGAAAGTAAAATACCAGAGCTTTTGAAGAGACTAAACGAGACTTTCAGCAAAAGAGAAGTTGAAGCAATAGCATTCAAAAACTTTGAAAGGGTTTTTGAAAGAGTCGTGGGATGACCAAAATCTTTTAACCCATTTATACTTTTCTCTCTTGAGTGAGGAGCATGGAAGAAATTTACTTCCTAACATTCAGAGAGGCCAGGATTATGCTACTTTCTGGGAGAAAGGTTAGAGTAAACCTCGATTTAAGGAAAACGAACAGATCGCATGCAGTTCTAGTTAAAGAGGATAAGGTGGTCTTCCCTGATGGAAGTGAAGTTGAGAAAGACATCATAAAAAAGATAGCAAAGGATGAAAACACGGTTTACTTTTTGAGAGGAGGCCGTTTGTATAAAGCCGCTATTGCCACCGATGGCTTTTACAAGCTTGTTCCAACAATTCCTCCAACCATAGAAATAAACGGGATAAGAATGCACAGGACAAAGGACACCAATCCACTAAAAGACACCCGGAGTAAAGTGGATACTGTAAAGCCAAAGGAAGGAGAGTTTGTTATAGATACTTGCATGGGGTTAGGGTACACGGCAATAGAGAGCGCAAAAAGAGGAGCTTATGTTATTACGATCGAAAAAGACCCAAATGTAATCGAGCTCGCCCGGCTTAATCCATGGAGCAGGGAAGTTTTTACATCTCAGAACATCCAGCTTATTCAGGGAGATGCGTTTGATGTGATAAAGAGGCTTAACGATGAGAGCTTTGACGTCGTGATACACGACCCTCCGAGATTTTCACTTGCCGGGCATCTCTACAGCGAAGAATTTTATGCAGAGCTGTTTAGGGTCTTGAAGCCAAAAGGAAGGCTGTTTCACTACGTAGGAAATCCCGGCAAGAAGTATCGGGGAAAAGACTTCCAGAGAGGGGTTATGGAAAGGTTAAGACGCGTGGGGTTCAAGGGAGTTAGAAGAGTCGAAGAAGCCCTAGGGGTGGTGGCTTCAAAGCCATAACCGGTGATTGCCGTGCTGTCCAGGGCAATAGAGGACCTGAAGGACTTCGCAAGCAGAGAAAGCCTCTACGAAAAGAAAATTCTGCTTATGTTTAGCGGAGGCAAGGACAGCAGTTTAGCACTTTACCTCCTCAAAAAGGCAGGTTTGGATGTGTCTGCAATAACCTTCATTCACAGATGGAGCTGGAGAGAACCCCTTCCACGCATGCTTAAATTTACGTCTTCTCTTGAGGTAGAGCACTACCTCGTTGATATAACTGAAAGCCTTCTAAGAAACTCCGTCGGAAGAAAAGGGCCGATATGCATCCACTGCAAGAAAGTTATGCTTAAGAACGCTTACTGGTTCGCAAGAGCAAATGGGTTTGACATCATTGCAAAGGGGGACAACGCGAACGACAAGATAAAAGGCGCTTTGCTGGATCAATGGAAAGGAGACCACAGGCTCAGCACCATTCCAAGGATTGGAATTCCAATTTTGAGACCCCTCATAAACTACATTGCTGAAGAAGTTGAAGCCCTCGCAAAAGAGGCAAATATAAAGGTTTTTAGGATGTATGAGTACGGAAGAAGGAGGCAGTGGAGGGAAGGATGCCCTCTGCAGTATATTGACAAGGAGCAGATAATAAAGGAGGAGTACTTCGATTTGGCATATGAGGCGAACTATGAAATAAGCAAAATCGCAAGGAAGCATAAGGTAAGAATGAGCGTTATTGTGCCTTCTTTCATGGTAATGTGTCACGGGTGTAATGAAAAAGTGCTGAAAGAGGCTGAAGCTGCCCTTGAAAACATTAAAAGGAGGTTTGCCAATGCTTCCTCTGGGAAAAATTAGAAACGAAGTTTTAAGAAAAATAATTCTCTCCGATCTCCCCATTGACGATGAGAAAATTGTTGTTGGGCCAAAAGAGGGCTTTGATGCCGCTGTTCTGGAATATGATGGTGATAACTACCTTGTGATTGCCACAGACCCGGTTCTTGGAGTTCCAAGGGAGCACTTTGGATTTTTCACGTACCACTTTGCCTCAAGCGATGTAGCTGTTTTTGGAGCAAGGCCTAGATGGCTGATTGTTGACCTCCTTCTACATCCGGGAACCAAAGAGGAAGAGCTGAAGGCTATTATGGACGAGCTTAGAGGGGAGTGCAAAAAATACGGAACCTCCATAGTGGGAGGTCATACTGGTGTTTATAAAACCATTAACGACTTCACGGCCACAACAACTGCTGTGGGGATCGTGAGAAAAGATGAACTGAAGCTCCCGCTCGCTAAGCCTGGAGATGACATAGTTATCACAAAAGGAGTTGCAATAGAATTTGCGGTCGGAGCTGCGTGGTTTAAAGCCGAGGAGCTCAAGAGCGTACTCTCCCCGTCAGAAACCTCTTTTCTGAGAGAGATGTACAAGCTTGAGAGCGTTGTTAAAGATGCACTTCTGGCAAGGGAGTTTGCAAGGGGGATGCACGACGCAACTGAAGGCGGCTTAACGGCTTTACATGAGATAGCAGACAATTCCGGAGTGGGGTTTGAGGTTTATTATGAGAACCTCTACATGCATCCGCTTGTGGAGAAGGTCGTGAACTTTTACGGCGTAAACCCACTAACCGTCTCTTCAACAGGGACTTTAATCATTATCTCACCAAGAGAAAATACGAGAGAATTAATCAAAAAGCTCCAAACAAACGGAGTAGGGGCTTTTGTCATTGGGAGATTCACAGAAGAAAGGGAAAGAGTATTAATTAAAAACGGCAAGAAAGAGGAGTTCCCGGAGTTTGAAAGAGATGCGTATGCAGAGGTGTACTACTGACCTCCTTCCCGCCGTGAAGGGCGAGGCTTGAAAAAAGAAAAAGTCACTTCACCTTATACCTCAGCAGTGCGGCAATGCCACCAAGGGCCTTGAGCTTTTCACCACCTTCGTGTTCCGAGCTCACTATCACTACCTCTCCCCTTGTGCCCCTCACGAACTCCATTATCTCCTCTATCTTTTCCTTGTGCTCTCCCTTTAGCAGTTCGTCCAGGACTAAAAGCGTCTCTATAGCCCCGTAATTTGCAGCCTCTTCGACCTCTTTCAAGCCATAGGCAACCAGCCCGTTCTTGGAGATCTCCTCAATAACCCTTTCTACAAGCTGAATTTCTTTTGCAACCCTATTTTCGTGATAAACCCTATCAACGGTGCCTCTCCTGATTACCTCATAGATGCCAGTCCTTCCCGTAACGCTTGTGTCCTCTATAACAACTTTCTTAGCTAGATCAGGATAATTCTCACTTAGGAACTTGTAGAAGTTCTCCTTTGCAAATCCCGGACCGGCAACAATAGCCTTGTCAACATTTTCTCTTTCCATTATCTCGCTCATAGTTTTGGCAAGGTCGTGGAAGAATTTTTTCTCCTCGCTCTCTCTGTCAGCGTTATACCTCTTCCCTCCAAGGTTGTGAGTCACGTTTGCTATAATGTCGACGCCATACTCCCTAACCACGGCTATATCAGCTTCCCCCTCGTCAATTACAACTATCATGACCTTGGCCCTTTGGGATGCCTTGACAGCTTCTTCTAACCTCTCAAGATGGTGCTTTTTCCACTTCTCCTTCTGTATTGTTATCGTGTCGTTCTCTTCAACTGCTATCGTGTGGTATTTGCCAAGAGGCACTTCATCTCTGGAGGTATAGACTATAGGCCCCGTTACCCTTAGAGCGTTTGCGAATCTGTGGAGGTTCACCTTCTCAACCTTGACCCCTAGGAACACCGGTATTGTTTCAACTTTTTCCGGTCTCAGCGAATCACTTCTCTGGCTCTGCTTTCTAAAGGTCTTAGCGTAAACAACATCTCCTTCCTCGATAATGTGATAGAGGTGCCAGAGATCGTCGAGCGTCTCCACCTTGACTTTGATTTTGCCCTCCTTGGGGTCTTGATGAAGTATTTTCACTCTCACCACCCACTCAAGATTTGCGGCTTGCTTTTTAAATAATGAGGCGCAACTTTTAAAAAGCAACAACCTTTATTCACCACGACTAGGCGGTGGAAACCGCGGGATGTTCCGCTCTGCGGAGAACCACAAACAGCGAAAGATGAGGTGGAAAAAATGGGAATGTACAAATACATTAGGGAAGCTTGGAAGAGCCCAAAAAAGAGCTACGTTGGAGAACTCCTGAAGCAGAGGATGATTAAGTGGAGAAGGGAGCCAAGCGTTGTTAGGATTGAGAGACCAACCAGACTTGACAGGGCCAGGAGTTTGGGATATCAGGCAAAGCAAGGTTATGTTCTTGTTAGAGTTAGAGTGAGAAAAGGCGGAAGGAAGAGGCCAAGGTGGAAGGGCGGAAGAAAGCCCTCAAAGATGGGTCAGGTTAAGTACTCACCAAAGAAGTCCCTCCAGTGGATTGCTGAGGAGAAGGCCGCGAGAAAGTTCCCCAACCTTGAGGTTCTCAACTCATACTGGGTTGGCGAGGACGGTATGTACAAGTGGTTTGAGGTTATCCTAGTTGATCCACACCACCCAGTCATCAAGTCAGATCCAAAGATTGCCTGGATTGCTGGAAAAGCCCACAAGGGTAGGGTCTTTAGAGGACTTACAAGCGCTGGAAAGAGGAGCAGAGGTCTGCTCAACAAGGGTAAGGGTGCCGAGAAGATTAGACCAAGCATTAGGGCCCACAACGGAAGAGGTAAGTGAAGTATTTGGCCTTCTTTTTTGTCCTCTTTTCTAATTAGTTTTGCCAAGCGTGTATTTTGAGAGTTAAAAGCTTTTAAACTATGTTTTCAATCAAATTTGGGGTGAGAAAGATGGCAAAGCTCCAGGCTCATCACATAAGAGTATCAACCTTTGCACATGCAACCGAAGACCCGGAGAAGGTTCTCGAAGCCATGGGGACTTTTTTTCCAGAGGATGTCCCCTCAGATGACATAGAATTTGAGATACTTGAGACCGAAGGCTACTTTGGAAATCCAATAAAGGTCATAAATGCCGAGGTGAGTAGGAGCAAAAGCGTCAGAAAGATGCTGGAGCACATCAAGGGACTTTTAAGCGAGGAGGATAAGAGGTACCTTTTAGAAAACCTCGAAGAAAAGGTTGATGACATGGGAACGTTTTTCATTCGCTTCAGCAAGCAGAAGGCATATCTGGGAGAAGCGGAGGTTAGCGAGGGAGAGGACGTCATCCAAGTTAAGATAAAGGTCAAAGCATTTCCAATGAGAAAGGAAAGTGTCGTGAAGGCCATCAGGGAGTGGTTGAGCGAATGAAGTGGGTTGAGATGGACATAAGAAGCGAGGAAGCTTATGGTAAAGCTAAAGAGTGGTACGATGAGGTGGTTTTTACAAAGAAAGTTTACCTAAAAGACTCTCCAAACTTTGATGAGCTTAAACACGAAGTTAGGGGGCTTAGTGAGAGGTATGGAAAAGTCGCACTGCTGATTGTTACGGAGAAGCCTTCCCTAGTGAGAGAAGTACAAAGAAGGATTTCCAATGCCCTCATCTACGTGCAGGGGGGAAACCTGAGAGTTGTTAGATTTGCAATAGAGAACAGGGTTGATGCGGTGATAGCTCCAGAATACAGGAGAAAAGATTCCGGTTTTGACCACGTTCTTGCAAGGCTAGCAGCTAAAAACAACGTTGCCATAGGCTTTTCTCTCGCTCCTCTGCTAAGGGCAACCCCCTATGAGCGGGCAAACATATTGAAGTTTATGATGAAAAACTGGCAGCTCGTTGAGAAGTACAAAGCTCCCAGATTTTTAACTTCATCAGCAGAATCCAAGTGGGAAGTACGTTCTCCAAGAGACTTAATGAGTCTTGGAATAAGCATCGGTATGGAAATTCCACAGGCAAAGGCATCCCTGAGTTTTTACCCTGAGAGAATGTTAAAAAAAGTTGAAACGGGTTAAAACCCTATTATACGGCATCTTCAAGCAAGCGGGTTAACAGTGTCCATTGCTGCTCTTCGAAGGCATCTTTCTCCGCAACGAGGATTAGAGTTCCGTTATGGCTCACAACGAAGTCCTTCAGCTTGTTCAGGAACTTTATCACGCTGGTAAATTCGTTGTACATAACAAGGTATTCCAGACAGTCTATTAACCCTAGTTCCCACCACCTGTGAAGTTGTATAATCTGTCCAGATTCACGGCCAGAATCGCCCCTAAAATCCTGACAGCTAACCCCCTCAAACTAACACTCCTGCTCGGCCTCAGAAGAAACTCAGAAAACTTCGAAAACAAAGTCTCAATCCTCCTGCGAAAGTCAGACAAGTACTTGTAAAACTTCTTCTCCTCCAGATTACTAATCTGATTCCCCCGCTTTACTGGCGTGTAAACAACGCCAAACCTCAAAAACTCCTCCTCGAGTTCCCTGTTAACATACCCCTTATCCAAAAACAGAAAACAGCCGGAAAACTCCTCAACAATCACCCAGAACTTTTCCCTGACAACACTCACATCATGCTTATTCGCCGGATCAACAGACAGTAAAGCCAGCAAATTTCCATCAGAGTAACAGGTCA
>NZ_WHIZ01000057.1:0-13037 GCF_009372125.1 Thermococcus sp. 101 C5 | reverse complement strand
AGTTTGAGGTTGGGTTATCTGCATGTGACTTTCGGGCCGAGGAACAGTGTTGAGCGCTGGTTTAGGACGTTGAAGGAGAGGACGAAGCGTTTCTGGAATAATTTCAGGGGTAAAGACTGGAGGAGGGTTCATAGGTTTGTTTTTCTGTTTGCCTTCTGGTATAATTTTGTCAGAATTCATTCTAGTTTTGGTGATCCGCCTGGTGATGTTACTGAATGGCTTCAGGAGGTGATGCCCCAGTTATCCTAACAGTATCCGCAGATGCTACCAAACCTTTATATAGGCATCACTGAATATTATTAAATGGCGGCGGACTAGGCCGGGGGGTTCGGCGTCCCCTGTAACCCGAAACCGTCGATATGCGGGGGCCGAAGCCCGAGGGGCGGTTCCTAAATCCAGCGGCGGAAGCCGAGAGGAGCCATGAGCCCCTGTCCCACGGGGCCGGCGGTGGGGGAGGTGGAGCTGAAGGGCTCCGCTAACTCCCTTTGCCCGCCGAACCCCGCAAGGCCCGGAAGGGAGCAGCGGTAGGCGGGACGTTCGGCGCTCGTGGGGTAGCGGGGGCGAGCAAGTCTCGGTGGAAGCCGCTGGAGGAGGGTTCCCACCCTCGGGCGCGTCCGCCGCCGTAAGAAACTTTTTAATATGCGGAAGCACTCAAACAAGGTTTGTTATTTTAGAGTAAACAATATAGCAAACTTTGGCGAAATTTTTGAATATTTAGCTAAATGATCAGAAACGTCCACTCCATTACTCGGCTTTCTTTTGACTAAAGGAGCTCATAAAGCTATGGTTAGAAAGTAAGAACTTATGAAAAAAGAAGCGTAACAAATTAACACTAGTAAAAGGAAAAATTTATAAATACTAAGATGTTAAATTCATACGCAAAAACTGTTTGAGGTGTTGTCAAGTGGAGTGGAAACCACTGTCAATAGTCTTGCTAGGGTTGTTAATTGCTGGAGTTGTGAAAGTATCAGCTTCCGACTGTAGGAATTACTTATGGGCACCAAGTTACGTGGGGGATCTATACATCTGGTATGACTCCCCAACTGGCCAGTATGTGGAAGTAGAACAATGGTTTAAGTGGGACGATCAACACCTCCAAGCATTTAATGAACTTGGTGCCTATTATCAATACGAAATAAGACGAGATAAGGAAGTATGGGATTACTGGAATCCAGATGCTTGTTCAGCTGGATATAATTACCCAGTGGGATCTTACTGGACAAACTTACCTAACCCAACAGATATGTGGACAGAGGAACAGGATTGTGGTGGAGATGAGGAATTTGAACTAAAACTTAGGGACAAATCCAGCCTTATAGCTAATTACTACTACTATGTACATGTTGAGTTCTTTAGAGATGTAGAAAATAGAGCTTCAACATACGTTACTGTGCAAAGTGAATCGGAGTATTGTGTGTCAGTACACTGGGCATTACCATACTGTTATAGTCTTGATGATCCTAATCGTGGTTTTGATTGGTGTACCATGGGTAATAGTAAAACAGTGATTGCTTGAGGTGGTTGAAATGAAAAAGAGCATAGTTTTTGGATTGATTAGCGTTATTCTCCTGCTCGGCTCAGCATTTACAGTTAGTATAAGCACTACTCAAGAAAAGACTAGTTCTTGTTCTCTAGTGGTTCCTGATAAGGCAGAGCCTTATAAGGTAAAAACTGGTAGTGAATTGCTTATTATCCATGGCTCCACTGCTGGTGTCGTCCCTGTGATTGGGAATAAAACTGAACTTCTCCAGTTTGTTCAGCAGAATAAAGAAAGGTTAAATGCTCTTAAGAATGGTGAGATTGTTAGTGCCACAATAACTTTTAAGAGACCATTAAGGAAATATGAAGTTCTAAGGCTCTTAGGAAATAATGTCAAGATTATTGCGGTGAGGTACAAGTCATATCCAGAGGGTATCGGTCAGATGCCTTATCCAATGGAAGTTGAAGAATCAGAAAGGCTTATGAAGCTTGAGGAGCATTTGAGAAAAGAACTTAAGGAAAAGAATGGCATTAAAGACTTCAAGCTAATTGAAGGATTCATTTCCGCTAAAGTTATTGCCCCAAAGGAAGAATTAGTGAGGATTGCTAATTTAAAAGATGTCCTTGACATCAATGTTGGACCAAGAGATGTAGCAGAAAAACATGGAGTTAAGAGCATGCTTATCGAAGACATTTGGTGGGAATACGAAAAATACATCCTAAAAGAGAATAACAAATAAACTCTCCTTCCTTGTTTTTAATATTATAACACGAAATAAAATGTCTGAAATTAGGTGGGCATATCAGGGGGATGATTGATGAAACGGGATAGTTTGCCAAAAAAATTTACTAGTATTATCGCTGTATCGCTGATTCTTATTGGAATTTATTGTATTGTTATGACTTATTATTCAATTGACTTTGAGCAAGCTGATGCAGATGAGTTCGGATGGTTCCTAATAACTATTGGCGTTCTCCTCATGTTTTCATCGTTTACTCTTGAGACTTGGATTGCAAAAATAGTCTCAACACTTATTTTAGGTTTAGTTGGTCTAATTGGTCATCCCTCTCTTAACAGTCTTTCACGATTGTTTAGCAAAGAGCCTCCAGCACTCCCAAATTTGATTGTGGACCTTACTTTTACCTTACTCTTCCCGATTACAGTTCTCACAATAATCCTGCTTTGGATTCCTTCAATAGCTGAACTCGCAAATTGGACGAGGAGAAACATTAGGAAATAGCCTAATTGAGGTAAAACCTTATAACTCTCTACTTCTTTTGCTCTTTAGGTGTAAAAAATGCTGAGTGTTAAAGTTGCTAAGCTTAAGCTTGAGAATCCTCTCATCTTAGCTTCTGGCGTCGCAGATATGACTCCTGATTTGCTTAGGCGAGCACACAAGGAAGGTGCTGGGGCCGTTGTGACAAAATCAATTGGTATCGAGCCGAGAAAAGGCTACGATAATCCTACAATAGTTGAGCTTCCTTATGGCTTAATCAACGCTATGGGACTTCCAAATCCCGGCTGGGAAGCTTTTTATGAGGAATTCAAAAACGAGGAATTTGATTTTCCTGTGATAGTTTCAATCTTTGGAAAAGATGAGAGGGAGTTTGCATTCTTAGCTGAAAAGCTAAGCGAAGTTGCAGATGCCTTTGAGCTTAATTTAAGCTGTCCTCATGCTAAAGGGTATGGCATGGAAATTGGGCAAAATCCAGAGATGGTGTATAAGGTCGTCAAAGCCGTTAAAGATGCAACGGATAAACCAGTAATAGCAAAGTTGACTCCAAACATTGATGATATAGCAAAAATTGGACTGGCAGCAGAAAAAGCTGGTGCTGATGCTGTCTCTGCAATAAATACTATCAAAGCTATCGCAATTGATATCTATGCAAGAAAACCAATTTTAAGCAACAAATTTGGTGGTTATTCTGGGCCGGGAATTAAGCCAATTGCTTTAAGAGCTGTGTATGATTTGGCAAAAGCTCTGGACATTGACATCATCGGAATTGGAGGAATAACAACGTGGCAAGATGCCCTCGAGTTCTTAATGGCAGGTGCAAAGGCTCTGCAGATCGGAACTGCTGTCTCCTTGAGAGGATTTAGTGTATTTAAAGAAATTAACGAAGGAATAGGGAGATTTTTAAATGAGGAAGGGTTTAATAGCATAGATGAGATAATAGGAATAGCTTTGGAGGGATAAAAATGAAAAGAGCAGTTGTCTTGTTTAGTGGTGGTTTAGATTCAACAGCTTGCTTATACTGGGCAAAGAAAAATTACGATGAAATTATCATGCTAACCATAAACTACGGTAGCAATGAGGAGAAGGTAACCAATAAGGTAGCGGAGTTTTTTTCAAAGGAGCTCAACGTTCCACTCAGGATTGTCAGACTCGACTTTTTAGAAGAGTTTTCCAAGCTTAGAGGGACTACATTAGTTGGGGGAGAAACTCCGAAAGTCACTGCAAAGGATTTAGAGAGCACAGAAGTTGCTAAAGAGACAGCAAAGAGCGTCTGGGTCCCAGCAAGGAATTTGGTGTTAATATCTGTTGCCGCTTCGCTTTTGGACGCCCTTGGGGGAGGAGACATTGTGGTAGGCTTCAACGCAGAGGAAGGAGCGACTTTCCCCGACAATACACCGGAATTCGTTGAGAGAATGAACGAGATGCTGAAATATGGAACCATGGCGGAAGTAAGGGTAGTTGCCCCTCTCATAAACCTCGACAAAAAGGGCATAGCAAAACTGCTGAAAGAGCTTGGTGCAAAGTACGAGTATTCCAATTCGTGCTACATGCCTCAGGGTTTCACAGAAGACGGAAAGCCCATTCACTGTGGCGAATGTGAGAGCTGTGTTCGGAGGCACAGGGGACTTATTGAATCCATTGGGGAAGACAGAACCATCTATAAAGTTAAGCCCAAAGTATAACTTAAAACTTATACCTGCGAAAGTTAAAAGTGGAGGTTCAGAACTCCACCCTCTTTTTCACGATTTCTTCCGGCTTGATCACGCTTATTCCGGTCTCTTTTCCAAGAACCTCGACCCAGATGTACCAGTCGGGGGTTGTAAGGTCCACTTTAGCCTTTAGCTCTTCTTTTATTTTTGCTCCGAGCTCTATTTCTATCTCTTTCCCTGATGAGATCCAGCTTCCCCTTCTCTTGCATCTAACTGCAAAACTGTCCCCCTCTTTGATGTATTCCTTTGCAAGCCGAAAAGCCTCTTCAAGGATTTTCTCCTTTTTACTCTCCACGAACTTATCTATGGGGATTACCTTGAAGATAGCCGTCGTGTCGAATTCTCTGATTCTCTCAAGGGCTTCCTCTTTGCTCAAGGGAGTTCTAGCTATCAGCACTCCTCTCCACTTTGTTCTTCTTACTCTTGCCGCTCCAAGTGCCCATTCTAGTTCAAGGGCAGCATCTCCTTCTCTTCCACCGGGTACGGTTACAAGTAGCGTTGCCATTTTCTTCACCCCTATGGACAAACTTATATATTCCCCCGCCTAAAACCTAAACTTGGTGGGTAAAATGGAAAGGCAGAGCACACTTAAAGTTTATTCCCCTCCATCTTATGAAGTCTACGGTCTAGCGAAAAATCCCTTTGAACAGCTGGCAAGTGAGGGCATAGAGGATGTGGAAAGCATCCACGTTTATCAAGAGGTGGATATGCGTCTCTCGATGATAATCTCAGAAGTAGTTGGGAATAAGAGCTCAATAGCATTTTCTCTGGTTGGCCCGTTTGGAATGGGAAAAACACAGAGGCTTAAAAGTATATACAAAGCAATATTACAACAAGGGGGAAAACCAATCTACGTTAAAGTTGACACAAACGACATTTTGAAGCTCACGAGAGACATTTTTAACGGACTGAAGCCTCCCAAAACAAGAACCAACATCTTTTTTGAGAACCTTTCAAAGAAAATTGGCTTTGTAGATAGGCTCGAAAAAATGCTCTCCTCAACCAAAGAATATAAGTCAAGAGATATTGCAGAGATGCTCACAAAGGAGCTCAGCAGGTATTCCTATTCCGCCCTCCTTCTTGACGAGCTGGAAAACATACAAACGGCAAGCGAGGAGGATAAGATTCTATTTTTTGAGATGCTCAGGCATTTTATAAGCAACATGCCTCCTGGCTGTATCTTTGGTTTTGTATGCATACCGGAGACATATGAGGAATACACCAAACTTTTCCCGGCATTCTTTATGAGGCTCCACTATGAGTTCAAGCTCAGACCCATGAGCTTGGAAGAGACATTTGAGCTTGTCAAGAAGAGGCTCAACAAGGTTAGAATAAGGGACACGGACGACCCCATATACCCGTTTACGGAAGAGGCTATAAGGCTAATCCACGAGCTTGCAAAGGGCAACCCAAGGCAGATTCTAAGACTTTTGCACTATGTTTTAAGCGAGGCCAGCAAGCACAAGTTCGATCCGATAGATGATTACGTAGTCACAACGATTCTGGAAGAACCCAAGAGCCTGGAGGAGTACCTAACAAGAATTCCCAAGGACTACAGAGACCTTGTGGAGGTTATAGTTCACAAGTTCAACGGTGGGCCTGTGAGCTATATCCAGGTTGCAAAAGAAGTCAAAAAGCCAGGGGCTCAGGTGTATGAACACCTTGAAGAGCTCATACGGCTTGGATTCCTGGTGGGCGATCCAAAGGGCAACTATAAAGTGCCAGAATACGTTAGAAAATTCCTAGAAGAGCAGAAGGAGGGTGAGGAGTGAACTACGAAGGGCACGTGCTTAGCGGCATCTTAACCTATCCTCTTGCTGTCCTCCTTGCATCTTTTTTGAAGTATTATGCAAACATCCCCTTTGAGCTTACCGCACTTTCCATGATACTGGGATATGGGGTCTATGTTTTGGGCTCTGACCTACCTGACCTTGACCACCCAGGGGCCCTTATACACAGGGGAGCTAAAGCGATAGTGGCTGTAATGGTCGGCAGTGCGGTTTTTGTTAAAGGCGGAACTTTTCTATCGTTTGGAGACGAAATACTGGATTTAACCGTTAGATGGCTTGTAGCGGGGTTATTTGCCTTTGGGTCGTGGTATGCATTCTCAGCCATGATGCCCAGGCACAGGGGAGTTGTCCATTCCCTAGCCTTTGCACTTCTCTATGGAGCTCTGGTTTTTGCAGCCTTTGGGTATGGTCTTGGGTTTAATTTTGGAGAGGCACTGTTTATTGGGTTTGCCGCATTTTGGGGGTACTTCCTCCATCTGATAGTTGACCGTGAGGTGAAGGTAATTTAGTTCCCAAATCTGTCCCATAATGTTTTTAAGTATTCAACCAAAAGTTATAAACCGGAGGTGTGGGACATGTTTAGCTTGGGTGGACTTTCACAAGCTGTTGATGAGAAGAAAACATGGGATGTTCTGATAATAGGAGCTGGCCCAGCAGGTTTTACCGCAGCAATATATGCTGCACGCTACGGACTGGAGACTCTTATCATCTCAAAGGACATAGGTGGAAACGTTGCCCTTACCGACCTCATTGAGAACTACCCCGGATTCCCCGAGGGGATAAGAGGTGCAGAGCTCGCCAGCAGAATGCACGAGCAAGTAAAAAAGCTTGGAGTACCAATAGTTTTTGATGAAGTTGAAACAATAGACCCCGCCGAGTGTGCATACTACGAAGGCCCGTGCAAGTTCCAGGTAAAGACAAAGAACGGCAAAGTTTACACTGCCAGAACAGTCATAATAGCCGTTGGAGCAGAGCCGAGAAAGCTTAGAGTTCCAGGCGAGGATAAGTTCTACGGAAGAGGAGTTAGCTACTGCGCAACCTGTGACGGCCCTCTCTTCAAGGGCAAAGATGTGATAGTGGTAGGAGGGGGCAACACGGCACTGCAGGAAGCTCTATACCTAAAAGAAATAGGCGTCAACGTTACCCTCGTCCACAGGAGAGACCAGTTCAGAGCGGACAAAATACTTCAGGACAGATTCAAGAAAGCTGGAATACCCGCACTCTTAAACACAGTTGTCGTTGAGATAAAGGGCGACCAGAAGGTCGAGAGCGTAGTGCTGAAGAACGTGAAGACCGGCGAAGTGTTCGAGAAGAAGGTCGATGGTGTGTTTGTCTTCATAGGCTACGAGCCCAAGACGGATTTTGTTAAGCACCTCGGCATTACCGATGAGCAGGGCTACATTCCTGTCGATATGTACATGAGAACAAAAATAAAGGGGATCTTTGCAGCGGGAGACATAACAAACGTCTTCAAGCAGATTGCAGTAGCCGTTGGGCAGGGAGCTATAGCTGCCAATTCCGCAAAGGAGCTTTTAGAAGAGTGGAAAACCAACGTAAATGAGGAATGATTTTTTCACCAAGTCCTTTTTTACAAACTTTTTTGGCATTTTTGTTGCATAACTAAGGATTAATTCCTGTTGTTTTCGAAACTTTTTCGGACAAAAAAGGATTCTAATGAGCATAAAATTATATAGGTGTAAAATATTCTATACATTGGTGAGCAAATATGGTGAAGGGACCCCAGGTTAAGGAAATTCCCGGGCCAAAAGCCAAGGAAATAATAGAGAGGCACCACAAATATATGGCAACCACAACAAACGACCCAAATGAATACTTCTTGGTTATAGAGAGAGCGGAAGGCAACTACTGGATTGATGTCGATGGAAATAGGGTTCTTGACTTCTCCTCAGGTATTGGAGTACTCAACGCCGGTCTTAGAAACCCGAGGGTTGTTGAGGCTTTGAAAGAACAGCTCGACAAATTAATCCACGGTGCTGGAACTGATTATTACAACCCCTATCAGGTGGCTCTTGCCGAAAAGCTTGACAGCATTGCTCCGGGCGACTTTGAGAAGAAGACCTTCCTTTCAAACAGCGGTACAGAAGCTAATGAAGCAGCCCTGAAGATAGCGAAGTGGTCAACCCAGAGAAAGCTCTTCATAGCCTTCATCGGAGCATTCCACGGCAGAACACATGGAACAATGAGCTTAACGGCAAGCAAGCCAGTCCACAGGTCAAGGATGTTCCCAACAATGCCGGGTGTTGAGCACGTTCCCTACCCCAACCCCTACAGAAACCCGTGGCACATTGATGGTTATGAGGAACCAGATGAACTAGTGAATAGGGTAATTGAATATATTGAAGATTACCTCTTTGACCACTATGTCCCACCGGAAGAAGTCGCAGCTTTCGTAGCGGAGCCAATTCAGGGTGAAGGAGGCTACATAGTGCCACCAAAGAACTTCTTCAAGGAGCTCAAGAAAGTTGCGGACAAGCACGGCATACTAATCATAGACGACGAAGTTCAGATGGGAATGGGAAGAACGGGTAAGATGTTCGCAATCGAGCACTTTGGAATTGCCCCGGACATCATAAGCCTCGCAAAAGCCCTCGGTGGTGGAGTGCCAATTGGAGCGACAATCTTTAGGAAGGATCTGGACTTTGGTGTCCCCGGAGTACACAGCAACACTTATGGCGGAAACGCATTGGCATGTGTGGCGGCATTAACGGTAATTGACGAGCTCGAAAATGGCTTGCTTGAAAACGCTAAAAAGCTTGAGCCACTGTTCAAAGAGAGGCTCCAGGAGATGTATGATAAATATGAAATCATCGGTGACGTCAGAGGGCTTGGCCTTGCGTGGGCTATTGAATTCGTAAAGGACAGAAAGACCAAAGAGTACGCAAGCAAGGAGAGAAACCAGGTTGTAGTTGAAGCTCTCAAGAGAGGTCTCGCAACCCTTGGCTGTGGAAAGAGTGCTTTGAGATTAATCCCACCGCTGACAATAGACGAGGAAGAGGCCAAGATTGGTCTGGACATTCTCGAAGAGGCTATAAAAACTGTTGTTGGTTGATTTTACTCCCTCTATTTTTCTCTTCTGCTTGACTCCTCTGCAGATGTTGAAGGTAAGGTTTTTAAGCACCAATTTCAAGTTTTAACTTGAAAAACTAACTAAAGTGGAGGGATGATAATGACCATGGAAGCACTCGCTCCATATGGTAAGTGGGTTTTAATAGTCGTCACTGTGCTTTACTTTGGCTACCTCTTCGTGCTCAAGAAGAAAGTTTTCGAAGCTGCGGTAGGTGTTGCTTTATCGGGCATAATGGCGGCTTTGGTAGCAGTAGTAACGATGATTATTCAGGTGCCCACACCCTTAACGAAGGGATATATCAACGTTGGAGACAGCATGGTAATGCTCGTGGCAGTCCTCTTTGGCCCTACAATAGGAGCATTTGCTGGCGGGTTTGGTTCTGCACTTGCAGATGTGATTACCGGTTACGCGCACTGGGCACCGTTCACTTTAGTTATAAAAGGAGTAGAGGGATTCGTTATTGGATACATAACGTCAAAGAAGGACGATTTCACAACAATTCTCCTAGCCACAATCCTTGGTGGAGTTCTAATGGTTCTGGGATACTTTTTAGTTGAGGTGTATTTTTATGGAGTGGGATACGCTTTAACATCCGTTCCCGGAAATACCCTTCAGGCAGTTACCGGAATTATTGTGGGCGGTGGAGTAGGACATATAATAAAAAGAAGAGTCAAAGACATGCTTGTATCGCTTCAAATCTAGAGTTTTCCAATTTCCCCTTCTTTCAATTTTCCGTGAAGTACTCACTGGGCTTTCTGTCTGGCTTCTTCCACGATTTTCACGCCGCTTGACGTGCCTATTCTATTTGCCCCTGCTTCTATCATTGCCATGGCCTGTTCGTAGGTTCTTATGCCGCCAGCAGCTTTTACTCCAAGCTTATCCCCTACAATCCTGCGCATTAGCCTTACGTCTTCGACGGTTGCTCCTCCCGTTCCAAATCCCGTTGAAGTTTTGACAAAATCCGCCCCGGCTTCCATGGCGAGCTTACAGGCTATCTCTTTTTCTTCGTCGGTGAGGTAGCAAGTTTCAATTATAACCTTCACTACAGCCCCTTTCTCATGGGCAACCTTTACAACCTCTGCTATGTCGTTTTTAACGTACTCATAATCTTTATCCTTCAGCGCTCCGATGTTGATGACCATATCAAGTTCATCCGCACCATCTTCGAGGGCTTTCTTTGCCTCAAAGACCTTTACCTCCGTGGGAGTGGCTCCAAGGGGAAAACCAATTACGCTCGCAACCTTGATACCTGTACCTTCGAGCTGTTCTTTTGCGAGCTTTACCCTGTATGGGTTGACACAAACTGCATAAAAGCCGTATTTCTTCGCCTCTTCGCAGAGCTTTATTATGTCCTCTTTGGTGGCGTAGGGCTTCAGGTTTGTGTGGTCTATATACTTCGCAATGTCCATACTTCTCACCTCACCGTTAGTTTGGCAGTGTTGTATTTTAGGGTTTCCACCCAAAAGGCTTTAAAATTAGCCCCCCAGTATCTTTCGGGATGTGAGATGGAAGAGTATATCATAACTTTTGGAGCCTTTGTCCTGGGACTGATTATGCTGATAAAAGGGAGCGACCTTTTTGTTGAGGCTGCCACAAGAGTCGCAAAAGGCTTTGGAGTTAGCGAGTTCATAATTGCCCTAGTGCTGGCCAGCGTTGCCACAACTCTGCCAGAGGTCACGACTTCTGCGATAGCTGCGTATCAAGGCTTCAGCGACATATCCCTCGGAAACGCTATAGGGAGTGCCCTGGCAAACATAGCTCTGATCCTGGGAGTGTCTGCCCTAATTATGCCCCTTGACGTGGATGAAATCGCCTGGAAGAATGCTCTTTTTATGATCGCCGTCACGCTCTACGCGTGGATTTTAATGAGGGATCTGGTAATTTCCAGAGCTGAAGGGCTTAGTTTGATTCTGATATATGCGGGATTTCTCTACTACCTCTACAAGAAGCACGTGACGCTGGAAGAAGTCCAAGAAGGCAGGGGAAGCCCCAAGAAAGATGTGCTGATTTTGTTTGCGAGCGGGCTTGTTGTTGTCCTGGGAGCGAGGCTTGTTGTTAACAGTGCCGTAAAAATCGCCACGGCCCTTGGGATTCCTGAAGTGGTTATAGGACTTACACTTGTTTCAATTGGAACCTCCCTCCCGGAGATGGCAAACTCATTAACCGCAACGCTGAAAAAAATCCACAACATAAGTGTTGGCAACGTTGTAGGAGCCAATATAATCGACATCCTCATGGTAATCGGCATCGCTGCTTTAATACGGCCGATAAAGGTGGATTACAGCATCTACTCATTTACAATGCCTCTGACGTTGCTCGTAATGGCAGTGCTCGCGATTTCTTTAAAGCTGAACAACAGAGTTGGGAGAAAAACAAGCGCAGTCCTCTTAGCTTTGTATGCTTATTTCCTCTACGCTAATTTCACATAACGCAGCATTCGTAAATAATCTCAACTTCCCTTATCTTTTTTGCCCATTCGATAACTTTTCTTGGAGGGTTTGTTATTCTGTCGATTCCCTCTGCTATGGCACCTCTATCAAACTCCAGCCTCCATTTCCCCATAGGCCTCATGCATCCAACGCTGAGCTCCCCATCAAATCTTTCTCGGGCGTATCTAATAACCTTTAGACTCTCCTCCACGGAGGGGGCCTTTACATTCTCCATTTCTGTCCCTCTCGTGGGAATAAGCACGTCGAGAACCAGGACGTCAATCGGGTACTCGACAAGCATGTCAATAGCCCTGTACTCCCACCAGACCTTTCCAAAGTCCAGCCCTATGGTTATGTGCGGTGCAACTCTGATCCCGTTTGACGTTAGGAGCTCCATTATCGCAAGGTAATCTTTGACACCCTTTTCTATCTTATACACCCTCCTAATGACGTCATCGTCCCCAACAAAATCAAGGGAGACTACATCAACGTGCTTTATCCACTCCAAGTCCTTCTCCTCTATAAACCCTATATGGGCATTGAGCTTTAGCCCCGTTTCTTTCTTTATCCGTTCTATCTCCGAAGAATAACGGTCGAGGGGTACTTTCAGCCTTGAGTCCATCCCACCGCTTAGAAGACAGCCTTTGTATCCCTCTTTCTCAAGGGATTTGCAGTATTCAACGAGGCTCTGCTTTGTTACCTTTTTCATCCCCTCGAGATAGTGCTTTCCGCAGTGGGCACAGTTTAGGGTGCAGTAGCTTCCAGTAAGGGAAATAGAAGGGAAAGAAATTCCCGGTATGTAAACTTTGAGCTTTTTCAAGAGAATCACTCCTCATCAACGCTTGCATCTATTCTCTCTACGTCTTCGATAATGTCCTCCTCTTCTTCTTCGAGAAGGAACTGCTCCTCAAGCTTCTCTTCAAGACTGATCTTTTTCTTTTCTTTCATGGTCAGCTTCTCCGCCTCAGCCACCATATTTAAAAGCACCGCTGCAAGCCTGGCGGCTGTCTCCGTCCTCATTGAAGCCTTTGCCTCAACATCTTCGTTGTGGATTATCATGCTTATGTTTGCCGGTCTAAAGGTCCCCTGCTGGTCTATGTATGCATCCCACAGACTTAGGGCAATGTACTTATCCTTGCTCCCCATGTAAATTCTTATTGTGTATCTCGGCTTATTTGCCATTAAACTCCACCGATTGTTGCTTGTCTATTAACAATAAAAGTCTTTTGGGGCGTGTTTAGTTTCACCCCCTGTTATTTAAACAGTATTTGACTCTGAGGAGGATTTTCAGACCATAACACATT
>NZ_WHIZ01000056.1:0-13227 GCF_009372125.1 Thermococcus sp. 101 C5 | reverse complement strand
AGTTTGAGGTTGGGTTATCTGCATGTGACTTTCGGGCCGAGGAACAGTGTTGAGCGCTGGTTTAGGACGTTGAAGGAGAGGACGAAGCGTTTCTGGAATAATTTCAGGGGTAAAGACTGGAGGAGGGTTCATAGGTTTGTTTTTCTGTTTGCCTTCTGGTATAATTTTGTCAGAATTCATTCTAGTTTTGGTGATCCGCCTGGTGATGTTACTGAATGGCTTCAGGAGGTGATGCCCCAGTTATCCTAACAGTATCAACAAAAGAATTCAAAAGTTCCATTTATCACTACCTATGAAACAGCCCTTCCACTTCATAACGTTTATCTCCTCGAATTGTTTGCAGTGTTTAATAAGAAACTAACTCTTATAAATCTTTCCTTTTACTTAAAGTAAAGATTCCTCCTTTTTGTTTCGGGTATAAATTTATTCCGAGTTAAGTTTTCCATTTAATTTTGGTTGAAAGAAAACCCAAGTAAAAGAATGAACATTAAAATCTAAGCCTTGTCCCCACTTTCTCTCCCCGTATTGCCCTGCTCAGATTCCCCCTAACTTTCCCATTTATGAAATAAACTTCACTGTGCTTTGCTATCTTTAAAGCCTCTCTCAGCTTGTTTCCAATTCCTCCAGTTACATCAATTCCAGCTGACTCTGGACTTTTCAGCAAATGTCTAATTTCTTCAGCATTAAGCTCTTCAATTAGCTTCGCATCTTTTTCCTTCGGATTCCTGTCATAAATTCCATCAACATCCATCATAAAGATAACTTTGCTCGGCTTTAGCATCTTAGCTAAATAACTCACTATCTGATCTCCCGAAAGGATGTCAATGCCTTTATCCAAAGCTATTGCTGTATCTCCAAACAAAATGGGGATAAATCCATTTTCAAAGAGCTTTCTTAAAACTTCAACATCTCCATAAACAACGTGACCGTTCTCTATAAGGAACATTGAGGAAGATGAGACTGAATAAGCTGGCAATCTTTTTTCCAAAAACACCTGAATTATCAAGTCGTTGAGCTTTAGCATAGCTTGATGAGTCTTTGAGAAGCCAATCCTTTTGCGCTCTACATCTCCGGTTAGCCCTTCCCTGATTCTGTACTTCCTCGCATTTGGGTGCCCAAAGCTTCCTCCTCCGTGTACGAGGATAAAGCTCTCCTCGGGGTAAAACCGGGAGAGTTCTTCTGCTATGTTCTCAAGGACTTCTCGATTAAATGAGTAGGGCACGGTTTTGTCACTTATCACGCTTCCCCCGAGCTTGAGGACTATCATTCTTCGACCTCCTCGATTCTCAGTCCCTCTCTGCTTATCTTTGTTATCATTGGCACTCCACCCGCTATCTTTATGGCCGTTGCCACCTCGCTCTGCTTCCCTGGAGCCAAGGCGTACATACATCCTCCCCCTCCGGCACCTGTTATCTTCGCCCCAAGAGCCCCGGCCTCCCTTGAAGCGTAAACCAAATCGCTCAGGCTTTTTGTTGAGACACCAAGGGCATCGAGAAGGCCATGGTTTATGTTCATCAATCTTCCAAGCAGCTGGAACTTGATTTCCCTGTCGTACTCTGCGAGAATAACTTCTCTTGCCTTTTCTACGAGATTACCCATTGAATTGAGAATAGGTTCAATTATCTCAGGCATTTCTTCGTAGTTTCTTCTAACTTTTGCCACTAATTCCTTTGTCGAGCCGCTTGAACCGGTGTAACCCACAACTATCGGCAGTTCAACTACAGGCAAGCTCTCGAAAGAGCCCTTTTGGTAGTGGAGAAAGCCCCCAACAGCTGAAACCGTTGGGTCAATGCCGCTCGATGCTCCCTGAACAAGGAGCTCCACTTTATGCCCCAGCTTGGCGACCTCTTCTTTGCTCAGCTCAAGCCCAAGAAGCCTTGATACGGCTCCTATTGTCGCTACTGCAACGGCAGCTGAACTTCCCAATCCAGCACCAACTGGGATTTGAGAAGTTATCGAAACCGTTATTCCCTTTTGCACACCTGCTTCTTCCATTACGAGGTTTATGGCTTCTCTAACATAACTCAAAACTTCTGCAGCCTTTCCATAGTCTGTCTCGAAATAAATCTGGTCTTCGGAAAATGATACCGTCAAGCCAGGGGTTCTTATGTCTTTAGCCTCTATTCTAATCCTTCCGTTTTCATTAAACTCTGCTCTTACATAAGTCCTCAAATCAATGGCTGCAGCTATAGCAGGCTTTCCATAAACTACACTGTGTTCTCCGAAGAGAATAATTTTAGCGGGTGCGGAAGCAAGAACCCTCCTCATTTTTAGCCCTCCAGAAAGTTTTCGATAACTTCAACGAAAGTATGAATCTCTTAAAGGTCTCTTCGGTTTTTATAGTATCTTCAATCTCCATGGTCTAGGATATACACTCCAAATTTATTTTTCTTTTGGTTGTTTTTGTACCCTCTTAAATTTTGGATTTTAGTAACTGCATACATGCAAAGACTACGCCGGCAATTAATAGGCCTGTTGTGCCCGATGTTTTTGTTGTTTTACTGCCCTTAGGGCAGAATACCGAAAATTAGGGACCTCCAAGCAGGAGAAAGAACGTGATAGACTTTACAATGAGCTCTATGGCATCGGCGTTGTTAAAGTGGGATTATCCAGTTAAATAATAAGATCACCTAAATAAAGTGCAGCAAAAATAAAGGGGGAGATTCCAAAAATCGAACCAATTTTGGAGCATGTGCCCAATTTGTCTTTTCTTCAGTTATATCCCTCACACTCTTCTCATGACAATACTCACATAACCCACTATCGCATCTGTTGACCTGCTCACCTCAAAGCTCGTTGTGTAGTGTAACACCTCCGCTTCAACTGCTTCGCTGAGTCTTGAGAAGACTATTGCCGTTGCAACTCCTCCCGGACCGCACATTGTATGGTTCATTTTCCTTATCTCGTCGAACATTCCTTTATAATCAAATTCGAGAATCTTTTGAATTACTCTGAAGTCCCATTCCCTAATTCTTCCCAGCAAATCGTCTCCTCTTGCCCTAAAAGGCACGTAGCCGTAGGCATAGCCGTAGTGCATCATGTCCGTGCTTGCTATAACAACTACATCCCTCCCAAGCTCTTGGCTTGCTTCAAATATTGCCCTTCCCAGATCTTCGGCAACCTCTTCATCTTGCAGTCCGAGGGCTATGGGGACGATCTTCACTTCTTTTCCTGCTTTTTCGGAGATGTATTGAATAAAGGGTACCTGCACTTCCAGAGAGTGCTCGTATTTGTGGGCGAACTCGTCCAAATCTGCCAAACCGGAGTGTCTTGCGATAGTCTTTGCTAGCTCAGCATCAACTTCAACATCTCCCATTGGGGTCCTCCAAATGCCTTCAGGGTAAACTGCCACGGGGGAACCGAGGCCGGTGTGGTTGGGCCCTATAATTACAAACGTCTCCGGGAGGCCATCCTCATAGATAGCTTTGTATGTTCTCGAAGCTGTGTAGCCCGAGAAAATATATCCTGCGTGAGGTGCAACTCCCGCGGTAATCTTCCTTTCTTCTCCAAGCTCCCCAAGGTCACTGAAAAACTCATCAAGCATGAGTCTTAGCTCTTCTCCAGAGGGATAAAAGCTCCCGGCAACTGCGGGGTATCTTATCATTTTCATCACCAGAGTCCATTTGCACTTGAAGTTTATTAGAATTTTTGGAAAACTTTAATATAGGTGAGAAATAAAGCTCCTTTTAGGTGAAAATATGTACGGATGGAGAGGTAGAATTGGCTTGATAGTTCCGTCCTCAAATACAACGATGGAGATGGAGCTGCATTCAGCTTTACCTGAGGGAGTATCACTTCACACAGCGAGAATGCCTTTGAAGAACGTTACAGAGGAGGAGCTTTTAGCAATGAGCGGGCTTGCAGTGGAAAGTGCAAAGATGTTGAAAGATGCCGACGTTGACTTAATTCTCTACGGGTGTACGAGTGGCTCTTTCATAGGCGGTGGAGAATTTGACAGGGAGATTGAGGAGAAGATAGAGAGCGAGGTTAAGCTGCCGGTTGTGACGACGAGTACAGCAGTTGTCGAGGCCCTCAAGATTCTCGACTCCCAGAGAATACTTGTCATAACCCCCTACACTGATGAGATAAACCAGAGAGAGAAGGAGTTTTTGGAGGCAAATGAGTTTGAGGTCATAGACATCAGAGGACTTGGAATAGTCGACAATACCAAAATCGGAAGGCTCGAACCCTATGAAGCCTACCGGATGGTCAAGGCACTCTTTACAGATGAGGCAGATGCAATATTCATAAGCTGCACCAACTTGAGGACTTTTGAAATAATCGAGGCTCTCGAAGAGGACCTGGGTGTTCCAGTCGTTACAAGCAATCAGGCCTCTCTGTGGCTTGCTTTGAGGGAACTTGACGTAGGGGAGAAAATCCCCTGGCTCGGAAAGCTTTTTATGGAGTTTTAATTCTTTTACCGATTTTCTTTATCTTCATGAAAATATTTTTAAGCACTCTCTTGTAAATTTTCTTAGAGTACTCACTGAGGGTGATAAAATGATGGAGTTCATCAAGGACTTCCAGAGAATGAACATTTACTTGGCCTACAACGTCAACGTTGACGCAATAGTATATTTGAACGAAAAGCACATAGAGAACCTCATAAAGGAATTTGGAGCAGAGAACATTAAGAAACGAATTGATGAATACCCGAGAGAGATAAACGAGCCTTTAGACTTTGTTGCGAGATTAATACATGCCCTCAAGACCGGAAAACCTCAAGCCGTGCCTCTGGTGAGTGTTGAGACCGATAGATGGTTTGATTCCCGCTTTAAATACGATTCTGAGAGAATTGGGGGACAAGTGGGGGTAATAGCAAATCTCCTTGCCAACTTGGACTTTAATAAAGTAATTGCCTACTCCCCTTATCTTGGAAAAAAACAAGCTGAGATGTTCGTAAATAAGGATAACCTCCTCTATCCGGTTGTCGAAGAAGGAAAGCTTGTCTTAAAGAAGCCTGTCGAAGCTTATAGAGAGAACGACCCGGTGAAGATTAACAGAATTTTTGAGTTTAGAGCCGGCACAAGATTCAAGCTTGGAAATGAGACTATCGAAGTCCCCTACTCCGGAAGGTTCATCGTTGCTTCCAGATTCGAGGAGTTTGCGAGAATTGAAACTTCCCCGGAGCTAAAACCACATCTGCCCGAGATAGGCGAGATGGTAGATGGCGCCATTCTTTCAGGCTATCAGGGGTTAAGAAAATACTACAGCGACGGAAAGGATGCAAACTACTATCTAAGGAAGGCCAAAGAGGATATAAAACTGCTGAAGAAGAAAAAGGACATAAAGATTCACGTAGAATTTGCATCCATTCAGGACAGAGAACTCAGGAAGAAGGTGATCTACAACATCTTCCCTCTCGTTGACAGCGTAGGGATGGACGAGGCCGAGATAGCCCACATACTGAGCGTTCTGGGGTATAGAGAGCTAAGCGATAGGATTTTCACATACAACAGAATTGAGGATGCTGTTTTAGGAGCCAAAATCCTCCTCGATGAATTGAACCTTGAAATCCTTCAGGTGCACACAATCTACTACCTCATGTACATAACCCACAGCGACAATCCGCTCAGTGAGGAAGAGCTGATGAAGTCCTTGGAAGTGGGGACGACCCTTGCAGCTGCAAGAGCATCTCTTGGGGATATCAAAAGGCCGGAGGACATCAAGGTCGGTCTGAGTGTCCCATTCAACGAAAAGGGGGAATACGTGAAGCTGAGGTTTGAAGAGGCAAAGGCCAAAATGAGAACAAGGGAATACAAGATAGTTATTATCCCGACAAGGCTTGTAAAGAACCCGGTATCTACAGTCGGGCTGGGAGACACAATATCTGCTGGGGCTTTTGCAAGCTATCTGAGCATGTTGAGAAGGAAAGAGTGATTTACTTTTTTCTTTTGGAGATCCTGCCCTTTAGGGGAAACGAATATCAGTCTCTCATTATTTCTTCAACAAGCTTTGCTTTTTCCTGCGCTTTCTTTAGGTGTTCCACCGTGACTTTTGTGTATATCTGCGTTGTTGAGAGGTTTGAATGGCCAAGAATTTCCTGGATAACCCTTATGTCCACACCCTTTTCCAGCATGTGGGTTGCAAAGCTGTGGCGGAGCATGTGTGGAGTTACCTTCACTCCGGCTTTGCTTCCATACTTTTTGAGAATGTACCATACTGTTTTTGTGGAGAGCTTATCCTTCTTTGCCCTTCTGACCTCAACAAAAAGGTACTCACTTCCATCTTCCCTTGTTTTCAGATAATCCTCGACTTCCTTTAAGAGAAACTCCGGGAGAGGAACTATTCTGTCTTTTGCGCCTTTTCCTCCCCTTACAACTAAAACTCCCCGGTTGAAGTCGATATCCTCTATTTTAAGGTTGCAAACTTCGCTTACTCTTAATCCAGTACCGTAGAGGAGCAGAATTATTAGTCTGTCTCTTTTTCTTGTGGGCGGAACTGCTTTTATGAGCTTTTTCACGTCTTCTCTTGTTAGGCTTTTTGGCAGGCTTCGGGGCACTTTTGGGGATTTTAATCGCTCCGCCTCATCGTCGAGCCCTTCGAACTTAAAGTACGCCTTTAGTGCTTGAACCACAAGGTTGAGACTTTTGTTGGAATACCCGCTTTGTTTAAGATTTGCCAAGAATCGGAGTGCAGAGCGATAGTTTGGAGTCTTAGCTTCTTTTAAGAAACGCTCAACATAGTAAGCATACATTTTGACGGTATGAGGGCTTTTCCCCTCGAGTTCGAGGTACGTTTTGAATTCCTCTATAACGTCCATAAAGACCACAAAAATAAGTTTTATAAGGATTAGAAGTCCTCAAACTCAGCCATGGATCCTTCTAACTTCTCTGCAGTTTCTTCCTCTTCTTTGACTTCCGGCTCTTCTCTCCTGCTTTCTTCCTTTTCTGCTATGCTGAGGCTTAAGTTGACTATTCTAAGCAGCTCTATTACTAAGTCTTCATCATCCGAATATATGTATCCCTGCCCGACGATGACTTTTCCGCCGAGGTTGAGCTTCTCAACTGCTCTTGCTATGTATTCTTCCTCTGGGGGCTCTGCCTCTCCGAAGAGTTTCTTCCACATTTCACTTATCTTGAAGACGTTGGCCCTTTTCTTTAGGGATTCTCTCAGCTGGTTGTTTTCCTCAACCAGCCTGCCGTATTCCTCCATTAGTTCTTTGTACTTGTTTTCGAGTTCCTGGTATTCATTTTTGAGATTCTCGTTTTCTTGCAAAAGCATTTCGTATTTTCCTTTTAGGTCAAGTAGCTGGTTCCTCAATGCCATATATTCCGGCAAAATCTGGAGGCTCTTCAAGCCAGCTCTTACGAGGGTATTCTTGAGTTCTTTTCTGACAAGTTCGACATCTATGTGCTCTAGGTCGTGCCCCATAGGTATTTTCATTCTTTCTACGTGCCCAACGAGTTCGCCGAGTTCCTTGAACATTCTCTCTGCCAGTTCCCGTCCAACCCTATCTGCATCGGTGGCTATTATTAGCAAATCTGCTCCTGCCACGGCACTTTTTGCTATTTCCAGATTTGTTGTTGGAATTATTGCAGAGATTGTTATGTTGTACTCGCTGCCAAGGGCTAAGCCTTGAAGGGCTTTACTTACAACCTCCACATCACTTGCTCCTTCGACTAAAATTCTCACATCTACAATAGTCATTCCCAACACCTCCACGGGGTGTTACCCCGAGCTTGTATAGGGCGAGCGTTATAAAAGTCTTTGGGCTACACCTCAATTATAAGGTCGTCGTTTTCTAGAATTACTTCTCCGTTGGGGAGGAGGCTTATCGATATTCCTCTAATCTCTACCCCCTTTTTCTTTGCTTCTTTTAACAGCTCAGCAATCTTGGGATCGCCTTTAACGTAGGGTTTGAACTTTTTGACTCCGGGTAGCGCCCCTATGAAGACTATCATAGCCCTTTTGCCGCTTTCCCTTAACTGTATCAGTTCTTTTATGTGCTTTTGTCCCCTTAAACTTGGGCAGTCAGGATACATGGCATAATCTTTCTCTCTTAGAACGGCGCTTTTCATCTCTACCCAGACCTCTTCACCACTGCAGTCTAGAAGGTAATCCAGCCTGGAGTTTCCAACTTTAACTTCCCTCCTTTTGATTCTACATCCTTTAAGCCACCTGATCAGTCCCAGCTCAACAGCTCTTTCAAAGGCCCTTGCCTGAGTTCTCGTGTCTATAACTGCTCCTTTTCCATCCTTTTCTAGAAATCCAATCAAAACGAAATCCGTCTTTCCTCCTTGTTTGGGGATGCAAAATGCCCTCTTTCCTTTCACCATGAATTCTTCTAACCTGCCGGTATTTGTTATTAAGGCCTTTTTGAGTTCTCCGTTAACCTCCACCAGCCCCACAAATCTGTTAAGCCTTGTTATGAAGGTGCAATTTATTACCTGAAGGTTCAGCAACATAATGCCTCCCGTCAAAATTCTCGACCTAAAACCTTAAATATTATTCATTCAACATTACGATGAATATCTAAATGAGGTGGTAGTGATGGTGGACTACGAGCTGTTAAAGAAGATAGTCGAAGCCCCGGGAGTTACAGGATATGAGTTTATGGGAGTTAGGGATGTTGTTATTGAAGCCCTGAAGGATTATGTCGATGAAATCAAAGTCGACAAGCTCGGAAACGTTATTGCCCACAAGAAGGGCGATGGTCCGAAGGTTATGATTGCCGGCCATATGGACCAAATAGGACTTATGGTAACTCACATTGAAAAGAACGGTTTCTTGAGGGTTGCCCCAATAGGTGGAATTGACCCAAGAACTTTAGTTGCCCAGCGCTTCAAGGTCTGGATTGACAAGGACAAGTTCATCTACGGAGTTGGTGGAAGTGTTCCACCACACATCCAAAAGCCAGAAGAAAGGACAAAGGCTCCAGATTGGGATCAGATTTTCATTGACATAGGGGCTGAATCAAAGGAAGAAGCCGAAGAGATGGGCGTTAAGATTGGAACCGTGATTACATGGGATGGAAGGCTCGAGAGGCTTGGCAAGCACCGCTTTGTTAGCATTGCATTTGACGATAGAATAGCTGTCTACACCCTCGTTGAGACCGCAAGGCAACTTAAAGAGTCAAACGCTGACATCTACTTCGTGGCAACAGTTCAAGAGGAAGTCGGGCTTAGGGGAGCAAAGACAAGCGCTTTTGGCATTGACCCCGACTACGGATTTGCCATAGATGTAACAATCGCTGCCGATGTCCCAGGCACTCCAGAGCACAAGCAGGTTACCCAGCTCGGTAAGGGAACAGCAATAAAGATAATGGACCGCTCAGTTATATGCCACCCAACAATAGTTAGATGGATGGAAGAGCTCGCAAAGAAGCACGAGATCCCATACCAGTGGGACATTCTCCTTGGCGGAGGAACCGATGCCGGTGCGATACACCTTAACAAGGCTGGTGTGCCAACCGGGGCAATAAGCATTCCATCAAGGTACATCCACTCGAACGCAGAAGTTGTGGATGAGAGGGACGTCGATGCAAGCGTTAAGCTGATGGTAAAGATCCTTGAGCACATACATGAGCTTGAAATTTGATTAAAGGGCCTCTAAATTTTCTTCTTTTATTACATCCGCTATTTTTTCTTTCTGCATCATAGGATAGGTTCTGTAGAGTTTGTAAATGAAATAAGCAGCTCCTGTGAGAATTCCAGCAACCATAAATGGAATTTTTGATGGCAACGGAAGGCCGCGGTACCATTTATGGAGAAGGTAGTTCTGGTAGTAGAAGAGGTAAGCTAAAACCGTGATTATCGCCCCTTCAATTCCGGCCTCTATCAGCTTTTTTTGATATTTCTTCATTTTATCCCTCTCCTCACTTTGGGAAAAGTTAAAAACCCTCATTAATAACTTTTTTGTTGAGTTAAGATGAGCGAATATTTCCCATACCAGTCCTTAAGGCCAAATCAAGAAGAATTCATCAAGTTAGTTGACAGTGCAGTAAGAAATGGGGAAAATCTTGTCGTTGAAGCCCCCACCGGTTTTGGAAAAACTGTAAGTGTATTGGCTGGAGCTTTGCCCTATGCCAAGGAGATGGGGTACAAGATAATCTACCTCGCAAGAACGCATAAGCAGATGGACAGAGTTATAGAGGAACTCAAAGCTATCAGCAAGAAAACTCATGTGAGCGGAGTTGAATTCAGGAGCAGAAAGGAGCTTTGCCTTCACCAGTACATCCAAAACTTTGCCCCCGATGCCTACAACGCGATGATAGTCTGCAAGAATCTCAAAAAGCTCGGCAAATGTGAGTTTTTTGAAAACTTAAAGAAAAAAAAGGAGGAATTTGATGAACTTGTTCAGTACTTCATTCAGACGCCTGCAGAGCCCATAGCGGTGCTCACATATTCTAAAATGTTTGACTTCTGTCCTTATGAAGTTACCAGAAAGATTGCGCTGAGCTCTGATGTAATAGTGGCTAGCTACCTTTATATGATAAATCCCTCCATCAGGGAGAACTTTATGAGCTACTTTGATTTTGATTATTCTGACCTGATATTGATCTTCGACGAGGCGCACAACCTACCCGATCAGGCAATAAACGCCCTCAGTGATAGGATAAGCATCCACAGCATCAACAGGGCCATAAAGGAAGCTGACGAGTATAAGGAGCACGAAATAGCGAATTTTTTGAGTATTTTTCTGAAGGGGCTGGAAAATCTTTACCAGGAAAAATTGAAGGATGTGAAGGTTGAAGAAGTTCCCATACTCCCCGAAAGCATTTTTTACCATGTTTTTGACGTCTTGGGGATCAACGAGAAGCAGCTCATTAGGATTCTTGATCAGATGGTAAAGGCAGGAGATGCGATAAGAGAAGACAAAATTGAGAGGAACCTTCCCCCGAGAAGCTATGTAGGAAGAGTAGGGGAGTTTTTGCTTCTTTGGTTTGCCCTTATCGGGAAGGAGGATTACCTGTTTTTGATGAGCAGAGATAAAGGGTTTTCTCTTGAGCTTGTGGCGTTGGATCCCTCAAAGGCTTTGAGCTTTATCAATAACGTTCACTCTACAATTTTCATGTCAGGAACGCTGAGCCCTCTAGAAGCTTTTGCGGATATAATGGGAGTAGAGGGCAAACTTAAAAAATTCCCGAGGATGGTTAAGAGGGAAAACGCTCTTGTCCTGGTTGCAAAAGATGTTTCTACTAGAGGAGATGAGAGGAACCTTGAACTTTACAAGAAGCTTGCAAGATATATTGTCGAAGCGGTGAAGCTCATCCCAAAGAACGTGGGCGTTTTTACGGCTTCTTATGAAGTCCTTGAGGGGCTTTTATCGGCAAATGTGGATGTGCAGATACAGGAAGAGAGCGGAAAAAAGGTGTTCATTGAGCAGAAGGGGGCTTCTTCAAAGGAGAATGACCTTCTGGTTATGGCATTTAAGGAGGAGGCAAAAAGAGAGGGGGCTGTTTTGCTTGGAGTCATGGGTGGAAGGAACAGTGAAGGGCAGGATTACAGCGGAGATGAAATGAACGGTGTTGTTCTTGTGGGTATTCCCTACGCAAGGCCAACGCCGAGAGTTCAAGCCCAAATAAGGTACTTCGAAAACAAGTTCCCCGGAAAGGGAAGGTACTATGGTTACATCTTGCCGGCCCACAGGAAGCTTGTTCAGGCCGCCGGAAGAGTGCACAGAAGTGAAGACGAAAAAGGTGCGATAATAGTCTTGGATTACCGCTTGCTCTGGAGGTCAATTCAAAGGGATTTGCCGGATTGGATGAGAGAAACAATGAGACCGGTAACCCTAAACTCGATGAAGCGGTACCTTATAAACTTTTATAGGGGAGAAAAAATTAAAGCCAGGAGGAGTTAACTCCTCTTTTCCACAATGTAATATGCCGCTGCTCCAATTAGGCCGAACAGCAGTGTCACAATTATCCATAGAACCTTTCTGCCAGTGCCCATGTCTTTTTGGTTTTTGGCGATATCGTAAACTACTCATAAGAGGCTCAAAAGCCCAACAACCAAACCTATTGTCCACCACATCCCCAGCATGATTTCACCTCGGAGTAGCTATTACCATTAGAATTTATAAAACTTTCCAATTAATAAAAGTAAAAATAAAAAGGTTGATACACTATAGATTATCCCTTGAAAGTCTCGCCCTTTAGGGCGGGGAGGAGGTCGAGAGGACCTCAGTTTGAATAAACCCAGCAAGTATTTATACAATCCCGTTAAGATATAGCATGTGATACTATGATCGAGATTAGAGAAGTCGATGGAACTAATATAGATGCTATGATTTCGGTGTGCACTCCCCCTACCATTAGCGAGGCATACAAAAAAGGGGTCGAAATTAAAAAAGCATGGCTTCTGGAGCAAGTTGCCAATTATTTTTAGCAATGTTCATCCCTTGTGCAACCTCCATAAGATCTCTTGATATTAAATATCCTAGTTATCTTCCCTTTTTGAAACTTTCCCTTTTTGGGTTTAGGGGAATTGATATCCATTGTTTTAAACATAAAGCAAGCCAGAAATATACTTCTCTGGCTTAATTTGGTTTTTCTTCGCAATTTTCATTTTGCCATGCGCATGCCTCACATCAAGTTTCTAAATCCCCATGCCTCTTTGACTGCCCACTCTTTCATAACATTGCTTTCATCTTTACCTACTCTCTTCCAAAATCTCAAGCTCTCGAAATCAAACACTTCACATCACCTCATTATTTCTTAGAGTGCTCAAATTACAATATTTCACTGGTCAAAACTGAGCAATTTTGGGTCTTCCGAGATCTCTTTAGAATTTTAGCATTATGAAGCTTCCAGATTGGCCCTTGAAAAGATTATGCTAAATCAACCCGAAGAAAATAAGAAAACCGGCGAAAGAAAAATACTGAGATTCTTGAGGTATTGTATTCCCAGAGTCAGGAGGAAATCAAAGCTTATCCTGTTATCCCTTGTGTTCAGCACCAATCCTCATAATGATCTCTTTGAAGTTGGTGTAGTAGTATACTGATACGAAGAGACTTATAACGACTAATGTAGCTATAAGAGTTGAAACATTAACAATGTCTAGGAGAGGACCGACAATTGCCATTCCTAGGGGCTGTTTTCTAAATGGTTAAAATCGTAAAGTTTATATATTTTGTGTCATTGTTTGTAATAGGGGTGTGCAGTATGAAGCTTTATCGGACAGGGAAAGCGGCACAGCTCCTTGGCATCAGCAAGCCGACACTCCTCAGAAAAATCAAAGCCGGCGAGATTAAAGCATACAGGGTCGGAAAAGAATACAGAATTCC
>NZ_WHIZ01000055.1:0-13247 GCF_009372125.1 Thermococcus sp. 101 C5 | reverse complement strand
ATAAGGCCTGAGGATGTTTATGATGCTTTGTTTGCTCAGGTGAAGGTTCCTGGGGAGAATATGGTTAGGGCTAGGGTTGATATTGTTGAGAATCTTGGTGGGGAGAAGGTCGTGCATTTGAGGGTTGGTGGTTTGAGTTTTGTTGGTAAGTTCTCGGCTGAGTCTAAAGTTCGGGAGGGAGAAGAGGTTGACGTTGTCTTTGACATGAAGAAAATCCACACCTTCGACAAAAACACCGGAAAAGCAATATTCTAAAAAACTTTTTAACCTTTCTTTTTCTCGTATCTTTTATGAGTTTTGAGAAACTCGCTATGTTCCTAGTCGAAAGACATCCAGAGGGAAAATTCGTTGAAATAGGAGTTGGATTCAACTTTAAAGTAGCATTAAAGCTAAAAGAACTCGGAAGAGAGGTTTTAGTTGTGGATTGGAACGCCGAGGCAGTTAAAAAGGCCAAGGAATTAGGATTGGAAGCTTATGTGGATGATGTTTTTTCACCGAGGTTGGAGATATACAGGAACGCAACTGCTATATATTCTGTTCGGCCAACCCCAGAAATCGTTGAGCCAATTTTAAAGCTGGGCAAACTGCTTAAAACCCCTGTGTACATTTTGCCGTTTTCTCTCGATTCAATGCCCAGAATTTTGAAGCTCGAAAACTACAATGGATTACCCGTTTACACCTGGAGGCCATACGGGAAAGATATATAAATTAACATCCAATTTGGTGTGGTGATAGAATGAGGCTGTTCGGAACTGCGGGAATTAGAGGTCCTATTAATTCAAAAATTACTCCAGAGCTTGCTCTAAATGTCGGAAAAGCCCTTGGTACGTATATTGACCACGGTACAGTTGTTGTAGGGAGAGACGCAAGAACATCAAGTATAATGCTCGAAAGTGCAATCGTAAGCGGTCTACTGAGCAGCGGTGTGGATGTCATCAGAATTGGCCTTGTTCCAACTCCAATGCTTGCATGGGCCACAAACAAGCTTGGAAATGCTGGTGTGATGATAACGGCCTCTCACAATCCACCCAGTGATAATGGCATCAAGGTGTTCAATGAGAAAGGAATAGAATTCTTTTTGGAGCAAGAGGAGGAACTGGAAGAAATAATTTTCTCCAAAAGCTACAAAGTTGCTCCGTGGAATAAAATTGGAAGCGTAAAAGACTTAGATTTGAGAGAGCAGTATATTGGAGAGATACTGGATTATGTAAATCACGAGACCAAATTGAAAATTCTCTTGGATATGGGGAATGGTGCTGGTAGTTTAATAACTCCATATTTATTGAGAGAGATGGGAGCAAAAGTCGTGACGTTGAATTCCCATCCAGACGGACATTTCCCGGGTAGAAAATCCGAGCCTACCTATGAAAACATAGCATATTTAAGCAATCTTGTCAGAGAGCTTGGCTTTGACCTCGCTATCGCTCAAGATGGTGATGCTGACAGAATTGCGATATTCGATGAAAAGGGCAACTATATAGAGGAAGACACTCTGATAGCGCTTTTTGCAAGGCTCTATGCCAGAGAACATAATGGAGGAAACGTTGTAGTTTCAATAAACACTTCCTTCAGAATCGATAAAGTCGTGGAAGAGGAAGGTGGAAAAGTATACAGAGTCCCACTGGGTCAGCTCCATGATGGAATAAAGAAGTACAACGCGATATTTGCCTCAGAACCGTGGAAGTTCATTCATCCCAAGTTCGGACTGTGGATTGACAGCTTTGTTACAATTGGGCTGCTAGTGAAAATAATCGACCAAGAAGGAAAGCCGCTCTCAGAGATAGTCAAAGATATCCCGCAATACTACATGATAAAAAAGAATGTGAGGTGCCCGGACGAGATAAAATACCAAGTTATCGAGAAGGCAAAAGAGGAGTTACAAAAGTATCTAAACGACCAAATTAAAGAAAGCATAACGATTTCTGGCATAAGACTAAACCTTAAGGACGGTTCATGGGTACTTGTGAGAGCGAGCGGAACCGAGCCGAAGATTAGAGTTGTTGTAGAAGGAGTTACGGAAAAAAGAAGAGATGAACTGTTCAATTTGACATACAACTTGGTCAATAAACTGGTCTCAGAGGTCTCTGGCAGGTCTTAGGGTTCTTAGCTGTATGTCCGTTTTTTCCATTTTAACTTTGAATCCCTCTTTTGCAACCAAGGTTTTTACTCCTGTCACGGTTTCTATGAATTTAGCCTCTTTATAGGGGTTTGCAAAGTGCATTTTCATGCCTATATGGCTCATTATCAGCATTTCTGGTTTTTGTTCCATGTCCTTCAGCATGTAAATAATGTCCTCGGTGCATAGGTGATAAGGAATCCTCATGTTCGTCGGCCTTGTTACTGATGCTATCAACAGCCTAACGCCATCATATAGTTTTTTCAAGTCCTCGAAGTACTCCGTGTCCGGGATATATCCTATTTTTCCAACGGGAGTTTTTAGTATAAACCCTATTCCAGTTGGATCCGAATGCACGGTGGGGGTTATCGTCATTTCGTCTTCTCCAAGCGGCAGTCTTTCTCCCGGGTTCGGAATATGAACTTCTTCCAATGAATCGAGGTGGTATTTTGATATCGCTGGAGTGTGGTTTTCATCTCCGTAGACCACGCTCTTTGATGCTATGAGCATGCCTCGTTTTTTTGTTACTCCAACTGTCATCCCTTCTACCATAATCTCAGCATCATTGCAGTGGTCTGTATGCCGATGGGAAACAAAAAGTACGTCTATTTTCCTCGGGTCTATCTTGTATCTCCATGCTCTAATTAACGCCCCCGGCCCGGGGTCTACGTAAATTCGCTTACTTGAGTTAATGAAAAAGCCGCCAGTGGGGCGAAATTGAGTTATTGTGATAAATCTTCCGCCACCACTGCCCAAAAAGAGTATCTCAACCAATTTACCTCCCTCCGCTTTTTAGCGATATTAATAGTTAGGAGTAAACGCATATATAAGCTCTATGGAAATTCATGAGAGCAGGTTTATGAAAATCTTTTCATATACTAGTACATGAATGCACTTTTTGGGAAATTTATGTAAATTTTTGGAACAATAGTGAAATAGAATACGACATTAGTTTTTTCTTATATAACCAAAAGTATTTTATATTAGATTTATGTAGTTTATAGTTTAAAATGCCAATAAAGTCCGGAGGTGCTAAGCTTGGAGTTTAAACCATATATCCCACCGGAAAAGTCTTTGCCTGAATATACTGTTAAAGCGTTTATTTTGGGTGTGGTGCTCTCAATAATTATGGGTGCGGCAAATGCATACCTCGGTATGTACGCCGGTATGACCGTTAGCGCCAGCATTCCAGCTGCGGTCATATCTATGGCCATATTGATGGCATTTAAAGACAAAAACATCCTCGAAAACAACATGGTTCAAACAGCAGCATCTGCAGGTGAGTCATTAGCAGCAGGTGTAATCTTTACCTTCCCGGCTTTGGTGGTTTTAGGAACATACACAGAGTTTCCATACTGGCTTGTAACCATAATAGCCGCATTGGGTGGTTCACTGGGTGCTTTATTCACAATTGTGATAAGAAGGGCATTTATTGTTGAAGAGAGGCTCCCATATCCAGAGGGTACCGCCTGTGCTGAAGTCCTAATTGCAGGAGATAAAGGTGGCTCCCACGCAAAACCAATCTTTATAGGCGGTATTTTTGGTGGTATCTACAAGCTCCTAGGAAGCTCAGGGCTTTGGGCGGGAGCTGTTGAATCCGCCAAGTTTGTTGGAAGAAGGGTATTATACTTTGGAAGCGACCTTTCAGCGGCTCTACTTAGCGTTGGTTACATTGTTGGTCTTAACATAGCGTTCCTTGTGTTCCTCGGTGGTGCAATTGCTTGGTTTATAGCAATCCCAATCTACGTTGCCAAGACAGGCAATCCAGATGGACTTAGTGCCTTGGATCTAGCATGGGTCACATGGAGTACAAAAATAAGATACATGGGAGTTGGAGCAATGGTCGTTGGTGGTCTCTGGAGCCTTGTAAAGCTCAGAGGCCCAATTTTGAGAGGTATAAAAGCTGGGCTTGAAGCAGCAAGGAAAAAGCAAAGCGGTGAAACGATCCTAAGAACTGAAGAGGACATGCCAATGCCCACGGTATTAATGCTTATAGCTGCTTTCGTGGTTCCATTGTTCCTGCTATATGCTCATGTTATAGGCTCTATTGGAATTGCGGCAATTATGGCAGTAATAATGCTTATCGTGGGATTCTTCGGAAGCTCAATTGCTGGTTACTTAGCCGGTGTCGTTGGTTCATCAAACAACCCCGTGTCCGGTATTACAATCATGAGCTTGCTCTTCACAGCATTGGTTCTTAAAGGCCTCGGACTTAGTGGAACAGAGGGTATGACAGCAACTATATTGGTGGCAGCCGTTATCTGTACCGCCGCTGCCATTGCTGGAGACACAATGCAAGATTTGGCAACGGGACACATTGTTGGGGCCACTCCAAAGAGACAGCAGGTCTTTGAGATAGTAGGAACTTTTACGGCAGCATTAGTGATGGCTCCCGTGTTGAACTTACTTATAAAGGCTTACGGTATTGCCGGAACACCAACGGCTAAGGAAAATGCATTAGCTGCTCCACAGGCATTTCTCATGGCAAAAGTTACAGAGGGCGTATTCACCGGAACGCTGGAGTGGAACATGGTCTTTATTGGTGCAGGAATTGCCATAGCCTTAATAGTCCTTGACGAAATTTTGGCCATGAAGAAGTCAAAGTTCAGAACGCCAGTAATGCCCGTAGCGGTAGGTATCTACCTCCCATTGAGCCTCGGTGTTCCTATTTTCATTGGAGGTATCCTTAGATGGCTCGTAGGAAAAGCAAGAGGCGCAAAGGCTGAAGAAAAACCGACAGATGCTGGAGTACTTGGAGCAGCTGGACTTATAGCTGGAGAAGCATTAATGGGTATAGTCTTCGCTGGCCTAATAGTGGCAGACAAAGCACCATCAATAGGATTCAGCAGCGACCTTCTTGGTATAGCTCTCCTCGCAATTATAGCGGTGTGGCTCTACCTCACAGGAAAGAAGGAAGTCGAGTGATCTTTCTTTTTCTTCTTTTAACTTTGATTTATTCTTGAACCAAAATTACTTTAAATGGAAACCCCCAATTAGGGATGGTGATGTAAATGGATACGGAAGCCCTTTTTAAGGAAATTGAAGCTTTAAGGGATGATATGGTGGATGCTTTGGTGGAGTTGATTAAGATTCCGGCAATTAGTCCTGATAGTGGCGGCGAAGGAGAATATGATAAGGCTCAAAAACTCTTGGAGATAATCAAGGACTGGCCCTTTGACAAGATTGAACGCTATGATGCTCCAGACCCAAGGGCTAAAAACGGCGTTAGACCGAACATTCTGGCATACTATTACGGTGAACAGGGCGAAAAAAGCCCACGATTATGGATTCTTACCCACCTGGACGTTGTCCCACCTGGAGATTTAAGCAAGTGGACTGTTACAGAGCCTTTTAAGCCTCTCGTTAAGGATGGTAAAATTTATGGCAGGGGTAGCGAAGACAACGGGCAGAGTTTAGTTGCCTCACTTTATGCAGTTAGAGCCCTAATGAACCTTGGAATAAGACCCAAGAGGACGATAGTCCTTGCCTTTGTGAGTGATGAAGAGACTGGAAGTAAATACGGCTTAGAATGGCTGATGAAAGAACACCCAGAACTATTTAAAAAAGACGACCTAGTCCTGGTACCTGATGGTGGAAACGAAGAAGGAACATTTATAGAGATCGCAGAAAAGAGCATTCTTTGGATGAAAATCAAGGTCAAAGGAAAGCAGGTTCACGCAAGCATGCCAGGATTGGGGTTAAACGCTCACAGGGTTGCCATTGATTACGCAAAATCTCTTGATGAGTTCCTCCACGAGAAATACAGCGCAAGGGATGACCTCTTTGATCCCCCAGAGAGCACTTTCGAACCAACTATGGGCGGAAATCCAAGTGATGCTCCCAACATAGCTCCAGGAGAGCACGAGGTTGTCTTCGACTGCAGAGTGTTGCCACAGTACAGCCTAGATGACATCCTAAACGATGCCCAAGAACTTGCCGAGAAGATTAAGGAGAAGTACAAGAAAGAAATAAACGGTGAAGTCCTGCCCAGGATTGAGATAGAAGTGTTGCAGAGGCTCGATGCGCCGGCTCCAACTCCCAGGGACAGTGAGATTGTTAAGCTCTTGCAGAAAGCTATAAAGGAATTCAGAGGAAAGGAAGCCAAAATAGGGGGCATCGGAGGAGGGACCTTTGCCGCATACTTCAGAAGGCTTGGAATTCCAGCAGTTGTTTGGGCTACACTCGACGAGACCGCCCACCAGCCTAACGAGTATGCAAAAATTGAGAACATGGTTGAAGATGCCAAGATAATGGCAGCTCTGGCGCTTCTTTGACCTTTCTTTTTATAATGCTAACCTTTAAATTATTGGTCAGGGAATTGCTTTCATGCCTTCATGGAAAGATGGGAAACTTGGACTGCCGGTTAGAGAAGCAATTAAAATCTTCCCCGAGCTCGAAAAATACCTTGATGAGAAAGGCAGGTTAGACTTATCAAACAGAAGGGCGAGGATATTATATAACAAAGCGATTGCAGACGCAGTTTTTGACATTGACATTGAATATCATCCCAGAGGACTTATAACAACACCAATTTCCCGTTTTATCTTCTTAAAGACGTTTCTAAGGGATGGAAAAAAAGTTCTGGAGATAGGAACCGGGCATTCTGCTCTAATGGCTATTATGGCGGATAAACTGTTTAACTGCGAAGTATGGGCCACTGAAGTCGATGATGAGTTTTTTGAGTACGCTAAGAGAAATATCGAGCGAAATAAATCCAACGTAAAACTGATAAAGAGCAACGGGGAAATTATTGAGGGTTTGATACCAAAAGGAGAGAAGTTCGATGTGATATTTTCTGCACCTCCGTATTACGAAAAGCCCACAAAAGGTGTTCTTACGGAGAGGGAGGGTGTTGGTGGAGGCAAATATGGGGAAGGGTTTTCCGTAAAAATCCTTAGAGAAGGTTGGGACTACCTAAATGAAAATGGAAAGGTTGCTCTTTTTCTACCCGACAAACAGAGCTTGCTGAGAAGCCTAATTTTAGAAGGGGAGCACATTGGTTATTTTGTTCGCGATATAAGATTTAAAGTGGGAACCAGATACAGACATTCACTGATATTTATCAAACGATAGGCTTATATTAGAAAACCTCAAACCTCGTGTGGCAGATGAGGAGAAAGCACCTCCACTGAGCAAAGCTATGAGGACACGCCCACGGTCTGATGCCAAAAATAAAATAAGAAAAGACCTCATTTCATATCTTCCACATAAAGGAACAGGCACTTTAAGTATTCGGTATCCTTTGAAGCCATCAATATCGGATGATCTGGTGCTTGAGTTCTATAGGGCTCAAGAAGCTTCAGGAACTTTCCGGCTTTTGCTGCGGCGGCTATTACCATATCCTTAAACATCTGCATATCAACATGCTGGGAACATGAAGCTGTAACCAATATGCCCCCGTCCTTAACGAGCTTTAGTCCTTGGTAGTTTACGTTGAAGTATGCCCTAAGACCCCTCTTGAGGTCTTTCTCATGCTGGACGAACGCAGGAGGGTCCAGAACTACAATGTCAAATTTTTCTCCTTTTTTCTGCAGTTTTTCCATAACCTCAAATGCAGACCCAACGACAAACTCCATCTTATCTTCAACACCGTTGAGCTTGGCGTTTTCCTTTGCCTGTTCTATTGCCGATGGAGACTTATCAACTGCAATAACTTTCTCTGCCCCTGCGACTGCTGCATGAATAGCAAAACCTCCCGTGTATGTGAAAACATCAAGCACTTTTTCCCCGCCTTTAATGTACTTTTCCAAAGCAATTCTGTTTTCTCTTTGATCTAAAAAGAACCCTGTCTTCTGACCCCTCATGTCCACAATGAATTTTGCTCTCCCTTCTTCGATGATTGTGCGGTATTTTTCTTTCCCGAGCAAGACTCTCTCTATCTCTGGTAAGCCCTCTCTTCTTCTCGACCTTCCTGTGTTTTTCTCAAAGACCGTTTCGATTTCAGGTTCTACTTCAAGGATAGCTTCCGCAACGTCAAGCTTAAACCTCTCCATTCCAGCACTTGAAATCTGAAGCGATGCGATATCGTTAAATCTGTCCACGATCAAACCAGGCAGATAGTCCGCTTCTCCGTACACCATTCTGTATGCCTTGTCGTATCCAAGAACTTTTTTTCTGTACTCATTTGCCTTCCTTATGCGCTCCTTGAATAGTTCTTTGTTTATTTCCACATCTTTCTCCTTTGTGACTAGTCGAACCATTATGTTTGAGTTTGGATTGGCGAATCCTTTTCCTAAGAACTTGCCTCCGCGAGAATAAACCTCCACTATGTCTCCCGGCTTAATCTCGCCTTCAGTCCTTACTACTCCCTTCTTGAAAACAATCATTGCTCCCTTTTCAATTGCTCTGTAAGCTTGAGCATCAACGTACACTTTGCTCATTTTCTCTCACCCTTTCAAAGTTAAGGCGATAGGTATTTAACCATTGACCTCATATATTATGAGTGGTGAGTTCTATGAACCTAGAAGTAATAAAAGAGTTTCTGGATGCAATTGGAGCAGACTACACAGAGGTGGATGGAGAAATACACCTAGCTCCAGAGGTTTTCTACGAAGTTTGGAAGTATATAGGGCAACCCGATATTAAAACGTATGTAATAGAAGACGAAATCGTCGAACCAGGTTCTTATGATCCTCCAGAAATGAAATACACAGGTGTTAGAAAAATTAAAATCAAAAAGGCATATTTCGAGACACTTGAGGGAGTTAAAGTTGTTACTGATTACAATGAATTCCAAAGGATATTGAAGGAAAAAAAGGAAGGCGCCTAATTCTTTAATCTTTTTGTCTAGCTCAACATTATTTTAAGCATTAACACGCCCATACAGGTCGTTCGTTTTATTTTTAGAAGAGTGGTGCTAACACCTATTATTGTGGCTGTTAAAAGAACCATCAGTCCAAGTAGTCCATCGAAGTAAAGAGATGCTGCCCATACAAAAACTAACACCGCCAAATTCAGTTTTGTGTAATTGATTTTTGATATCGCCCTTCCGAGCATTTCTGAAAGCGCCATACCGTAGAAATTGACGATACTGCTAGTCATTATTGTTACAAGAAACAGAATAACAAGCTCTTCAGGACTTAGAGGATAATAAAGGTCTTTAATCAAAACTAGGATGCCGTTTCTGGTTTTTCCAGTCGCATAAAAATTTATGAGGCCAAAAATAAAGTTTGAGGTGTTAACTGAGAAAACTATTGTCAAAAATGTGCGTTCATCTTTTGAAAAGAAGCTTCCTAAGAGTGCGGCCTGAGACGACGTAAAGGTTGGCAAAAGAGAAGCCAACATTCCAAAACACGTGCCAATGAACGAGAACTTCAAAAACCTCTTTTTTGGCATTTGAATTTCTGAGCCCCCGAGTTCAATCTTCCGGTTGTTGTTCAGAGAAAACAATATTGCGGGAATCCCAAACAACCCAACAAAAACGTGGAAATATGGTTCTCTAAGAGGAAGTTTATCCACGACAAGTCCAAAGGCTCCAGAGAGGATGAAAATCAGCAGGGCATATAATCGTTTTACGCCTTTTTCTGTAATAACAAGAAAGAAAGCTAGCAAAAACACAGCAACTTTGCCAAGAAAAGCTGTGTAATGTCTTGCCAGCAAAACGTAGGGAACCGCCAAGAAAAGGGAGAATATTGCAGCTAAAAGACTAGCTTTTAGGGAAATTGCTATGACTTCAAGGCCTCGGCCTTGAAGGGCAAGCCTATGGGCCGGAAGGACACTTATCGCTGTTTCTTCTTCTGGAATGCCAAAGAAAGTTGAGGGAAATGCATCCAAGAATGTGTGCGTTAACCCCATTGAGTAGAGAAGCACCACATACGAAAACCCTCCCGGAGAAGTCAGGAAACTTCCAACAATAGATGCTAAGGTGTTGACATGCAAAGCAGGCGTAATACCTGTCACCGTACCAAATAAAATGCCTAGCATGACCCATTTAAGCATATGTCATCCCTTGAGGGTATTTCAAAAGCAGGTGCTTCCCTATAGGTGGTATAAAAACCAAAAGCTGTAAGTGTTTCATTGACTTCTGGATAAACTCCCAGGGATTTGGGGAGCTTAACTAATATCCAGCATTCTTCGTTGGTAACATTGGCGAGCCCAAATCCGTTTTTGTAGACTTTCACCCATTCCACCTTCCCATGTATTTTCAGCGGGGTGCCAAAATCGGGATTACAGATTGAATTTGGAAGCTCATCCCGCGGGATTTTAACAGTGCATTCTATGCAGTACAGGGAATTCCTTCTTCTTATGCCGTAGAACTCTATTATATCTCCAAAATTAGCCGAGAAGCCATATAATTTTAGTTCTGTGCAGTTTAGGCCCAAGGAGATACCATCTTTTGTGACCTGACACACCCCATGTGCTATCTCCCCAATTGTCTCTTTTCCAACGGGCACAGTCTTTGCTTTTCCAATGACCTTTACATCGCTGGGAGAATTGACATAAAGGGTGAGTGTGGAGTAAAGCCTTGCAATTCCCATTATCTCGACTTCATCGCCAAGTTCTAGTTTGGTTTTATAGGGTAAGTATGCGTCAATTTCCTCGCTTCCGTTCCATATTGTTATTGGACTTGTGTTCCGAATTACAATTCCCCTGATTTTAAAAGGCATTCCATTTATGGGTATTTTCAAAAGCCCCTTAGGGATGTAATCAACAACATGGAATCTTTCTCCATAGAAAAGCCCATAAACCTTGACTTTTTCTCCTTTGGTGACGTTTAAGCATTTGCTTAGTTTGATTCTCTGAGGTGTTAGAAGATAGCACGAAGAGTCACTCCAGAACGCTCCTTCAATTGAGTCTAAGTTTAAAGTATTATAGGGAACCTCATCTATCCTCAAGGCTTCTACACTGTGTTTTGATTCATCAAGTAGCTTACCCACAACCCTGTAACTTTTGTCCATTTTCAGAGCATCATATAGGACGATTGTGTCTTTTCCATCGTATAAAACACTAAAATCATTTTGCGAATAAACACAAACACCTGTGAAGTTTATCAAGCTGCCTCTCTCTGCCCTTTCCAATGGTACTGGAGTTGTGGCCTCGGCTCCTATTAGGTAAAGTAGTAAAATCGAAACAATAGACACCGCTATTAAAACTATTTCAAGTTTTGTTAATTTAATCATGATTAGTAGTAATAAAAATCAGGTTAAAAAATTTATGGATGATACCAGGTTCACTAAAGGGCTATAAACTTTGATTCTGCAGTACAATTCCATTCTCTGTTATATCATAAGGAACCCAAGAAAGAACATGACGCGTTCTTCTCATTCCATAAACTCTTAAGTACCTTCTCAAAGTTCTATCCTCTTCAAACAGCTTCATCTCTATGATTCCATCCGCTATTGCTTTGATTATTGTTTCAACCTGGGGCTCCTCTACCCCAGAGTTCATTTCTAGCAGCCACACTTGCTTGTTTTTATGAGCAAATCCCTTTAAATCCTCTAGAAATTTATATATCTGCTTCTTTTCAGTTTCAAAGAACATGGGTGTTAAAGACGAAACTACTCCGATTATTGGGGGATTTTCAACTTCAGGATTCTTCAAAATTATCTTGGTAGTCAAATCCTTTATCACGTCTATTAGATGGGAGGTATCCCTAATATCGGGTATAACCTCTTCTGTAAATGAGAATTTTGGTGCACCACGTAGCCTCTGGGTGTATGCATCAAGAATATGGAGCCTGTCATTTAAATATCCCATTAACCCCCATCCAAAATCAAGTGCATTGCTTATAAACTCATATCTGGCCACATTAACTAGAAGCCCTATAACATCCGCCCCAGAAAGGAGCTGGTTATACATAAACTGGGTTATAAAAGTGGTTTTACCTGATTTTGGGTCACCAATTAATAGAACAACACTGCCCCGTGGTATCCCTCCCATCAACAAGGAATCAATTATACCTGTGGGAACCCGTTCCAATCTTTCTTCTATTTCCCCATTGGATGAAAAGTTTAACCCCGAATTCAAATTAACTCACCCTTTCAGTAGATTTCACCACTTGGGTATACGACAACTCCATGAGGAGTTATCTCAAAAGGATACTTTCTCATGGAATGCTTAGTTCCTCTCATCTTCCTGATTAAAAGATAACGCTTAAGCTCTATATTCTTCTCTTGAAGATCGAGAATAACAACGCCTCTCGCGATGTACTCTTCTATTCCATATCTGCTTATTTTTCCGGCTTTTGGATCGGGAGCCTCTGTAGTAAGAAGTGTTGTGACGCCCATCTCGAGAAGAATTGTGTTTAACCTTAAGAGAACACCTCTAATTTCCCTTTCGTCTTGAAGTCTGAAAGCTATGGACGGAATGGAATCGATAGCAAGTCTCTTCGCGTTTATTGCCTTAACAACCCTGTATAAATATCTCAAAAAGTTATCAACGTTAAGTCTATCTTCCAAAACGAATCTCTCTTCTGAAGGTATTCCAGAAATTGCACTGACACCATCTATAATTGCTATCAATCCTTCTTTTTCATATTTTTCAAAGTCCCATCCAAATTGGGCCATTTCTCTCCTTATATCTTTCGCTCTCTCTTCTAAAGTTACAAAAACTCCCGGTTCTCCGTATTCTTCAGCACCTTTGTATATATATTGAGCTGCAAAAGTAGTTTTACCAGTTCCAGTACTACCGGTGATAAGGATCGTTGATTCTTCAGGGAACCCTCCTCCAATTAGATCGTCAAATCCCGGAATCCCACTTTTTACCCTTCTTATGGAAAAGCCATCTACCATAATAAATCACCTATATTGGCATTACTTTAAACTCCCCAATCATCTACTCAAATTACTATTCTTTAGAATATAAGGTTTTTGGATATTTGGGGCGTGTTTATAGTAACCTTTATTAGGGTTTTTGCTGAATTCTTTCAGGTGGTTGTCGTGATCCCCAGATGGGATCACAGACTCAAAGACCCTGAAAGCGTGGCATTCGCAATTCTTGACGTTTTAGCAGACTTCGAATCAGAAGGAAAGCTGAAGAACCTGCCAAAATCCAAAAAATTTCCAGTAAAAACAATACTGGCAATACTCCTCTTTAAACAATACTACAACCTACCCCTCAGAGACGCCCAGCACTACGGCAGAAAATTCTTCGGAGCAAACATTCACTACTCAACCCTCCACAACTGGGAGAA
>NZ_WHIZ01000054.1:0-13805 GCF_009372125.1 Thermococcus sp. 101 C5 | reverse complement strand
TTCTCCCAGTTGTGGAGGGTTGAGTAGTGAATGTTTGCTCCGAAGAATTTTCTGCCGTAGTGCTGGGCGTCTCTGAGGGGTAGGTTGTAGTATTGTTTAAAGAGGAGTATTGCCAGTATTGTTTTTACTGGAAATTTTTTGGATTTTGGCAGGTTCTTCAGCTTTCCTTCTGATTCGAAGTCTGCTAAAACGTCAAGAATTGCGAATGCCACGCTTTCAGGGTCTTTGAGTCTGTGATCCCATCTGGGGATCACGACAACCACCTGAAAGAATTCAGCAAAAACCCTAATAAAGGTTACTATAAACACGCCCTCTCTGACCGAAAGATTTATAAATAGTCTCCAATCCTTATTGGATTGGGCGTGGGCCGGTAGCTTAGCATGGTTAGAGCGGCGGACTCTTAATCCGCAGGTCGGGGGTTCGAATCCCCCCCGGCCCGCCAAATAGATTCCATATGCTTTTCTGGAGTGTTCCAAAAGATTTATGTATAGTGTTGCGTATAATATTATGCATGAATGAATGTTAGTTTGTTAATTAAAACTAACAACTTGGAGGGAATGTTCAATGCAACCTCATGAATTCAAGCTAAATGAAGACGGCCTAAAGGCCGTTCTTCCCCCAATGGAAGCCGAGATAATGGAGTATATGTGGAAAGTGAAGGTTGCAACGGCTGGAGATGTTTATGAATATCTAAAAGAGAAACATGAAACCTTAAGACGTTCTACAGTTAGCATATTAATGAACAGGCTCTGTGAGAGAGGGCTGTTAAAGAGAAGCATAGAGACGGGAAGAGGCGGAATGAGATACGTTTACAGCGTGGCTACAAGCAAAGAAGAGTTTGAGAAGAAAGTTGTTGAGAGCATTTTAAACGCTCTTATGAGCAATTTCAAGGAGGCAACCGTTGCATATCTTTCAAAAATAAAGAAGTGATAGCAGATGCTCAGGCTTATATTTCTCGCTCAATTGGCGATTACACTGGTGTATTTGAGAAGGCTTGGCCTGCTATTTGTACTCGGGATACTCCTCGTTCTTTTTGGGTTATATTTGTGGACTATTACGAGGATCTTAAGGGGAGAGCATAGAAAGCTTTCCCCTGATGATATGCCATGGCTTTATGAAGGGATAGTAAGAATGGCAAACAAAGCAGGGATAACAACGCCCGAAATTTATATATTGGACGACTACATACCAAATGCCTATTCTTTCAGAAATTCAATTGTGCTTTCTATGGGGCTGTTTGAAGTTCTTGATGAAGAAGAAATTCTCGCGGTTGCTGCTCATGAAATAGGCCATATAAAAAATAAAGATACCATCCTCTTTCCACTTGTTTCTTATGGGAGGTACTTCATGTTTGCGTTAGCCCTTTTGAATTCCCTGATCTCCCAGGAAGCATTAGTTTCACTGGTATCTTTCACGTTTTACCTTCTCTACGAGGTGCTCAGGTCTGATTATTTAAAGCAGAGGGAGTTTAAAGCCGATGAAGCGGCACTACGTATAATATCCACCCCTCTAGCCCTAAAGAGGGCCCTCGAAGAACTCAAGTACTATGAGGATCTGAGAATTGAAGTTAAGGAGTCCGCATTTCCGTCTATAGAGCCTGAGATAGAAAGGCCCCATCAGAGATCGATCTTTGATACGCACCCAAGTTATGAAGAGAGAATATGGAGAATTATTGCAGAAGTTGAAGCGATGAATCTCAGGGAGAGAATTCTCAACTGATGAAAAACTCTTTTAACCTTATTGTTTCTTTTTTATTTGGTGGTGCCATGCAAGTGGAAATAGTTCTGAATAAAGAGAGAGCAGAGCACATCAAGAGAATACGCCCCACGAAAGATGAGTACTTCATGCTCATTGCAAAGCTTGTAAGTCTAAGGGCTACATGTCCAAGGCTTAGAGTGGGAGCAGTTGCCGTAAAAGACGGCTACATTCTAGCAACGGGTTATAACGGGGCTCCGAGGAATATGGATCACTGTATCGATGTGGGCTGCTTGATAGCGGATGGCCACTGTCGTAGAGCCGTACATGCGGAGCAAAACGTCATAGCGATGGCAGCCAGAAAGGGTATAAGTCTTGAAGGGGCCACTCTTTATGTTACCCATTTTCCATGCGACGTCTGCTTTAAGCTCCTCGTAAACGCTGGAATCAAAGAAATAGTCTATGAAGAGATGTATCCAAATAAGGCAACTGAAATTTTGCTGAAAGAAGCCCAGGAAAAAGGAATTGTAAAGATAAGACAGTTTAAAGTCCCCAAAGAGAGAGTTAAGGTGTTTCTGGAAGAGCTTTTTGGAAAGGATTAAGTCTTTTCCAGTTTTTCTAACATTTCCCTAATCTCCCGAAGTTCTATTGCAATCTGACGCGTCAGTTCAGTTATTTCCCTTTCAGCTCTATCTATTGCGAGGTAAAGCCTAAACAGCAGCAGGTAGCTGAGACCTATAGCGACCACAAACAATGCATCTAGACCCCTTCCAAGGCCAAGGATGTTTTTTATTGCCATGGAGATCTCCACAGGTTTCAGGGAAATCACCAGCATTATGAAAAGCAAGGCCCCCCAGAACACAAAATCCTGCCAGTCAAGCTCTTTTCTCCCATATTTTCCAAGTACATATGTTATAAGAGCTAAAATAATTATAACGGCGATGTATTGCACGGCATACATTTTTATCACCTCATCTTATCTAACAACAAATTAAAGGCTATCTTCACTCCCTCTAAAACGTTGGTTCCTTTCTTTTTGGAGTATTCGGTGTAAACCGCTTTTATCGGGACTTCAACTATTCTGCAACCGTTTCTTGAAGCCTCGATTATTATTTCACTTGAAACAGCATATCTATCGCACGTTATTCTTATTTTGGATGCGCATTCCTTATTAAAGCACCGCAAGCCACTCTGGGAATCGGAAACGTATTTTCTGGCAAATACTGCCGTTATAAAATCAAGAACAAAATTTCCAAAGCGCTTTACGAAGGGCATTTCACTTATGTCACCTTTTAACCTCGAGCCCACAGCAAAATCTGCTCTCCCCTCCGCAACCGGTTTCATTACCCTTAAAGCGTCATCAACGAGATGTTGGCCGTCTGCATCGAAGGTGAGTATTAACTCGGCCCCTTTGAGAAGGGCATATTTTATTCCCGTCCCCAGTGCTCCCCCCAGTCCACGGTTTACAAGGTGCGTCAAGACAACAACGCCTTTTTCTCGAGCTACTTCCCTCGTTCCGTCATTACTCCCATCGTTTACGACAACAATTTCATCTCTCCTGAAATATTGAAGCAAGCTTTCCAGAACGTTGCTTATTGTCTTCTCTTCGTTGTATGCAGGTACAACAACATAGGTCTTAAGCAAACGCTTGAAAAGCTCGAGAGCTTCTTTGATAGTCGCAACTTCAAAGTTCGCATCCCCATCAACTTTAAAGCTCATTCTTCCACTTTCGTTGGATGTTATGAGCACGCTTAAACACCCTAACTCTCTTGCTGGAAGTAAATCGTACCCATGGTCTCCAACTACAATAGTTTTCGTTGGCGAAACGTCAAAATGATCCAGTATCACCTTTAAATGTCCTGAATTTGGTTTAACATCTTCAGGGGACACGTCATCCCTGGTAACAATGAGGTCAAAAAACTTCTCTATGCCGTGTTTTTTTAACATATACTCCGTGGCTTTTCTGGAGCTTCTAGTCATAAGGGCGATTTTTACCCCATTTTCTTTTAAAAGCTCCAGCAACTCTCTGGAACCTTCAAACAAGTAGCTGTCTTTAGCTCTCTCAGCTTCCAGCTCAACAAGAAACGAGTGCAGATACTCAAAATCTATGCCAGTAGCTCGGGATATCTCAATCAATGTTTCGTACATAGGAGTCAAATCGCCAATGAGCTCTGCAGATATCCCTTCCTTTTCTAGCCTCCCCCTTAGCCTCTCCTTTACTTCGTCAAAGCCCATTGAGGCACCCACGAGAGTTCCATCGAGGTCGAAGACAACTAACTGGATGTCCATGCTTTTCACCCTGAGATATTCTTTCCAGCGGCGGAAGAGTTATTAAGCCTTTGCTTAATCTAGCCTAGGTGGTTATAATGATAACGCCTGTTATAGGGTTTATCTTTTCCATTTTCCTCACTCCGTATATAGGTTCATTAATGAAAAAGGCCGGCATAGTCGGAAAAGACATCCACAAACCAGATAAACCCGAAGTTCCGGAAATGGGAGGCATTGTTTTTCTGCTTGTACTGCCATTAAGCCTTACCGTTCTCTTAAATGAAACTCTCGCAAAGGCTCTTCTTGTGTTTCTCCTCTTTGGAGTTGTGGGCATAATAGATGACACAACCCAGCTTAAACAGTCTCATAAAGTTTTGTTATCTTTGCTGGTCTCGTCAACGATAATTTCGATGTCCCTAGATACAGATTTGAATATTTTGCTGGCTTCTTTTGAACTTGGATTACTCTACTATCTCTTTGCAGTGCTCTTCGTAACGGGCTCTGCCAATCTGGTAAACCTCCTTGCAGGATTCAACGGGCTGGAAGTTGGGACTTCTGCTATAGTCCTCTTCTTTTTGGGGTTAATAACTTCTGGGGATGCTCAAATTTTAGCATTTACGGGAAGTGCCATAGCCCTCGGATTTTTATGGTGGAACCGGTATCCAGCTAAAATCTTTCCAGGGGACACAGGAACTTTATCTCTTGGAGCTTTAATAGGGCTCATTGGCATTTTGGGTAAAGTTGAAATCTTTGCGGCGTTTTTGCTGTTACCCCATTTTGTGGATTTCCTCCTCAAATCGAAAATACGATTCAAGGGCAGGCCGTTGGGGCGAACAGAAGTTTTGGAAGATGGAACCCTAAAAGCGCCCCCTTACCTGAGCTTTCTGGGCTTGCTGATGAGGATAAAAAGAGTAAAAGAGCCCCAGCTAGTCGCTATGGTCTGGGAGATAGAGGTTATTTTAGGCTTTATTGTTCTACTTCTTCATCAATTACTTTGACCATCCCAAAACCGTAACTGGTTTTGTCTCCAAAGCCGTTTTCATATCCAAACTTTGCTATTTCTTCCGACCCGTAATACCGAAAAACCATTAGAGAGCCCCTGTAATATGTCTTACCCACCTTTATCCTCACGGGTTTGAACTTTATGACATCAAGGTGAAACTCTGTATTCTCTGGGAGCCTGCCATTTATCTCTGAAAACTTCGTAAGCATTATCTTTCTTAGTTTGTCTTGAAATCCTTCGTTGTTCGGATAAAGATCCCATGTCTTTACTTTGTTATCTTCAAACTTGGCCGTCCTCACGACTATAGGGCTTAACGTCGAAAAAAGTGTCCCGTCTCTTATCTTTGGCTCCCGGAGTATTTTTATGTCCGCCATAGAGAAGGATGCTTCCCCAACCTTTAGGTTAGGATTTGAGATAAATCCCTCTGCAATTGCCTTTATGATTTCGGTGAGGGAAGATGAAACATAAAGTGAGATATCATCTGAAAGGACTTTAATTCCTCTGTCCGGGATAATTTCTCTTTCCCTAATCATTATTCTGGAAAAAGTGAAATAGTCTTTATACTCTGTTTGAAGTAACTCGGCTAAGTCTGGCGCAGCAAGAAAAATCTTCTCAAGCAATTGATCATGAATTTCATCGTTGTAATTAAATGGCACTATAGCATTCTTATTTTCAGGCTTGAGTTTGATTTCAATTCTCATTAACGGACCCTCCCTCTCCAAAACATATTTTTGTTTTTGGTGTTAATAAGAATTTTGAATACTGATTGTCTTCTCACTTATTTTTTAAAAACGTAAACCACCACAGGGGCAAACTTTTTAAAGCACCTCTTGCCACCCAATATTGGCAATCTTATAAGGGGCGGCTGGCAGTAGCTGGCCGTCACCGGGAGGTGTTGGAAATGGCAAGGTTGCATGCAAGAAAAAGAGGAAAGTCTGGATCAAAGAAGCCACCGAGGACTGCTCCACCTACATGGGTGGAATATACAGCCGAGGAAGTCGAGAACCTTGTTGTTAAGCTCAGAAAGGAAGGTTATAGTGCCGCTATGATAGGCACTATTTTGAGAGACCAATATGGAATTCCGAGTGTTAAACTCATTACTGGAAAGAAAATAACCAAGATACTCGAAGAGAACGGTCTTGCTCCTGAGATTCCGGAAGATTTAATGTTCCTCATTAGAAAGGCAGTCAAACTCAGGAAGCACCTCGAGCAGCACCCCAAAGATCTCCATTCAATGAGGGGTCTTCAGCTTACTGAGAGCAAGATCAGAAGGCTTGTGAAGTATTACAGAAAGACAGGAAAGCTACCAGCCAAGTGGAGATACGATCCAGAGCAGGCAAAGCTTCTCGTCCGCTGATTTTCACCTTTTTCCTTATTTAAGGTGGTATAATGGATAAGAGCGCATTTTTAGAGAAGGTTAGGGAAGGTGCCGAACTAATAAAGATGCACATTGAGTTAGGTCATACTATCCGTATTGTCTCACATAGGGATGCTGATGGCATAACTGCCGGTGCAATTTTGGCAAAAGCGCTTGCTAGGGAGGGGGCAGATTTTCATCTCAGCATAGTGAAGCAACTGGGAGAAGACGTACTAAAAGAGCTTGCAGAAGAAAAGCAGAAAATTTATGTTTTCAGCGATCTCGGAAGCGGGTCTATAAAGCTGATTGAGAAATATCTAAAAGATGCCAGTGTTGTTATAGCAGACCATCATCCTCCAGAAGACGGTAAGATTGAGCAGGAAAACCACATACTTGTAAACCCCACACAATTTGGGGCGGATAGCGTTAGAGACCTGAGCGGTTCTGGCGTGGCCTACTTCGTAGCAAAGGCAATAAACGAAAGAAACAAGGATCTGAGCTACTTGGCTCTTGTTGGTGCAGTCGGCGACATGCAGGAAATCGATGGACAGTTTCACGGAATGAATCTTGATATAATAGAAGATGCTAAGGAATTAGACCTGATAGAACTCCGCAAAGAGCTGAGGCTTTTTGGAAGAGAGACCCGGACTTTGGCTCAGATGCTCGCTTATGCATCAAATCCAGAACTTCCGGGTATAACAGGAGACCTCAGAAATGCAATAGAATTCCTGCGCAGTAAGGGCTTTGATCCTGATATGAAATACTGGCAACTCAGAGAAGAGGAAAAAAGAAAGCTCCATGATGCCCTTGTTATTCATTTGATTAAGAACAATGCTTCCAAAGAAGACGTTGACAGACTTATCGGTGACGTCGTGTTGATTAAGCTCTATCCAGAAGGAGACCCAAGGCACGAGGCAAGAGAATTTGCCACCCTCCTAAACGCTACAGGAAGGCTTAACATGGGCACTTTAGGGGTTGCAATATGCTTGGGGGACGAAAAAGCATTCAAAGAAGCATTAAAGCTCGTAGAGGAGTACAAGCGGGAGCAGATAGAGATGAGGAGATACCTCATACAAAACTGGAGCAATGCAATTGAGAAAGAACATGCTTACATATTCTACGCAGGCAAAAACATTAAAGACACGATGGTGGGGATAGCAGCAACAATGGCGATAAACGCTCAGCTTGCAAAGTCTGAAAAGCCGGTGATTGTTTTAGCAGACAGTGAGGAGGACGGGCTTGTAAAAGGTTCCGCCAGAACAACAAAGAAGGGACTTGAAAAGGGCTACGACTTAGGAGAAGCCCTAAGAAAAGCTGCAGAGATTCTTGGAGGAGAAGGAGGAGGGCATGCGATAGCAGCAGGCATAAGGATTCCCAAGGACAAAATAAATGAGTTCACTGAACTAATAGACAAACTCCTTGGAGAGCAGAACTCAAGCGGTGAGACAAATGAAAATTAAGGCCAATGCCGAGATAATCTGGGGGTATGGGGATGAAAGTACGGCCAAGGCTATTGCCGAAGCCGTTGAAATTGACAATCTAAATCTACCAGAAAACTTTAAATTTAGAACTTACTGGGAAGATGGTAGAGTCATAACAAAAGTTAAATACCTTGGTGAGATTGAAAGCTTGATAGTAGCTTTAGATGATTTGGTGTTTTCAATCAAGATCGCTGAAGATGTCATAAAGAAATGAAACTGGAGGTGTTAAGATGGCAAGAGCTAACCCAAGGAAAGTTGCTGCCGCTGCAAGGGATAAGTGGAAGCTTAAGAATTGGTATATAGTCTACGCTCCAGAATTTTTCGGAAGCAAGGAGATCGGTCTAACCCCTGCAGATGACCCCGAAAAGGTGAAGGGAAGAGTTATTGAGACTACCCTAAAGGACTTAACAGGAGACTTCACAAAGGGCCACGTGAAGCTTTACTTCCAGATTTACGACGTTAAGGGTCAAAATGCATACACAAAGTTTAAGGGCCACAAGCTTGCAAGAAGCTACATAAGAAGCCTCGTAAGGAGAAGAACCACAAGAATTGACGGTATCTTTAACATAACAACAAAAGACGGCTACAAGCTCAGAGTTATGGGTATGGTCATAGCAATAAGAAGAATCCAGACAAGCCAGGAGAGAGCCATTAGAGAAATAATGGAGAACATAATCCGCAAGAAGGCAGAAGAGCTCAACTTCACGGACTTTGTGCTGGAAGCAGTTAACGGAAAGATGGCCGCTGAGATAGCAAAGGAAGCCAGAAAGATATACCCACTTAAGAAGGCTGAGATAAGGAAGATAAAGGTTCTTGCAGAACCAGAGGCCTGATTATTTCTCTTTTCTCTTAGCTTTTGGTGGTTTTTATGAAGTTTTTAATTAAAACTCAACGGGGAATGGAAGCCGTTGCTGCCAATTACATTAAGGATGTTCTTGATGATGCTAAAGTTTGGATAGCTCCTCATGGGTATTCCGGTCTTGTTCTTGTGGAAACCGAAGATAAAGATGCAGAACAAAAGTTTTTTGAGATTCCTGAGATAGAGAGAGCCATTCCCGTGCTCTTCGAAGTGCCCGCCACGATTGAAGACATCTTAAGTGTTTCGGAGCAAATAGCAGCACACATAAAAGAAGGAGAGAGCTTTGCCGTAAAAACTAAGAGACGAGGAAGCCACAAGTTCTCAAGTGTTGACGTCAACGTAGCCCTCGGGGGGAAAATAAAAGAGCTTACAAACGCCGAAGTCGACTTAACTTTTCCCGATAAAACTGTTTTAGTTGAAATCATTGGGGATAGAGCTTACATCTCCATCACCGGAAAAGAGGAGTGGAAAAAATTTACTCCTAACAAAATAGACGCAAGAAAGCTCTTTAAAAAAGTTACAATAGTTCAGATGCCATACTGGGGCGATTACACAGCTTGCAGGAATTTTGGTGAGAAAATTGGTAGGGCTGCCCAGGCTTTTGAAGTTAGAGAGCTTATCATAGCACCCAAAGAGAAAATGAACGCTTATGAGTTAATGGAATTCATAAAGGGGGTAAAAGTCGGCCAAGAGTCCAGATACCAGATTCAGCGGGAGGCGTACCCCTGGAAGGTAGAAAAAGTTCCAGTTAGCGTGTGGGACCTTTATCAGGTCATAAGGGACAAAAGGAGGAACAAAAGGTTGCTCATAATCACCGACCCAAAAGGGCACAGTGTTTCTGAAGTAAAAGAAAACCTTGCAAAAGACATCCACTATGCAAAAGAAGTGGTTGTTTTTATAGGATCAAGAGAAGGTATCCCTAGAGGGCTTTTTAGATACGCAGACTATGTCATTGATCTCGCACCTTACATGACCTTTGCAACAGAACACGGAATTCCAGCCGCTTTAATTGCCCTCTGGACTGTCTACGAAGAAGAATTAAGGAAAAAGGAAGAGCAAGGGTAGCTCAGATCCTAAGGTCGTCATCACGACTCAGCAATCCGCCATCTCATCACAGCAGGGCGAGGAAAATACCTGCCCCAATTATTCCCCCTATGAGGGTAGCTAAAAAGTTTGTGTGGTGGTTGTTTATAACTCCCCGGTTTTCAAGCGTTGCACCGAGCAGGCTATCAAGGTTACAACCCACAAACCCGGCAAGTGTTACCGCAAGAAGCATTTCAATTTTTTGGGATGTCAAAAAGACAGCGAAAATGCTTATGATAAATGCCCCGATTAGGGCTATGATTTCACCTTGCCATGATACAGCCCCATTTTCCCCCACATTTGCGGGCTTTAAGGTTGTTATCATCTTTGGAGCTTTACCAAATATCTTCCCCAGCTCACTGGCGAGAGTGTCCGCATTTGCAGTCGCTATTGCGGAAAACGTAGCTGCCCAGAAAACATCTTGCTTGGTGTAGTATTCAACTAGTAAAAATATTACAGCAGCAAGACCATTTCCAAGAACGTTTTGCCAGCTTCTTGTTCCTTTTCCTTCTTGGGCAACTCCTTTTTTGGCCTTTTCTGCAAAACGATACTTCGTAGCAAGAACCCCAAGTATGACAAAGGTAAGTAGCGCTAAAAATGGGAACATTCCTCCAAGTACGATGGTTGCTGCTCCAACAAGCACCGCAGCCATGACACCTTTGCCGTCGAGGGCCTTCAGCTTATATGCCAAAGCGCCTAATAGTGCAATTGCTGCAATAATTGGGATATTCATGAACGCTCACCGCTTATGGTTGTTTTGCTTGCTTCTTTTGTCCATGCGTTTATTAGCTTTTCTTTCAGTTATTGTCGAAAAAAAGAGAGATTTTAGACTAACTCAAATTTGACAACTTCTGTCACAAATGTTACGTCAACTTTCTCCACGTTTTTAAGTTTCCCTGTTATTTCCGTTATTTTTTTCTCAACTTCCTTCATGTCTTTGGGCACCAAAATGTGAACTACCAGATTATGGGCCCCAATGGCTCTCTCTATCACCTTAACATCTTCATCATTTTTCAGAATTTCTATCTGCTCCTCCAAGGGAGTTCCTGGGGTTAGGGTAATTCCTAGTATCACATATATGTATCCAAGTCTGTCAAAATCCGGAATTATTGTGTACTTCTTTATTATCCCCTCTTTTTCTAATCTCTCCAAGCGCCTTGAGACTCTTTGACGGGTTGTGTTTAAATATTCAGCTAGCTGTCTGTAATTTAGTCTTGCATTTTTTGAAAGCAGTTTTATTATCTGTAAATCAAACTTGTCAATTTTTTTCCTCATGTACAACCACCTTAATATATTTTCGTTGTTCATTTATATAAACATTTTCGAAAAATCCGTACCAGATTGATAGTGAATATGGATTTTATCGACTAATAAGTAGCAGGGATTCAGCTCTTGTCACTCCATCTATTTTTGTCTCTTGTGGAATACTTGGAGATGCTCTCAAGGAGGGCTTCTTCTGCATCTATCTCATAGTAGTTCGCTATGCACAAAAGGGCAAACAACACATCACCAAGTTCTTCCTTGACCTTCTGCTTTTCCCCTTTTTCTTTAATGCCCTCAAATTTCAGCATTTCTCTCGACAGCTCTCCGAGCTCTTCAACAACTGCACCCAGCATTTCAAAAGGCTCCCAGTATCCACCAAAGCTTTTTATCACGTTATCTACCTCTCTCTGGAGCCGCTCCATAATCCTCACCCACTAAAAATTAAAGTTTTAGAGGAGCTCTTTTTCCAGCATCTCAACGTATTTCTTAAGCTCCTCAAGGTTTGTTCTGTAGAATCTAAGCTTTCCTTCTCTCCTCTCATGCAGAAGGTTCATTTCTTTAAGTGTTCTAATGTGGTGGCTTATGAGAGTCTGGTCTTGGTTCAGTGCCTTTGCTATCAAGCAAACGCACATCCACCTGTTCTTGAGCATTTTTATTATTCCTGCCCTTATTGGATTTGATAAAACCTTCAAGAAATCCACTAGGTCCCTGGAAAGCTCTGTTTCAATTTCCTCATCTAAATCGAGTATCTCACATGAAGCCAAGCATTTTTGTACAGTTGCTCTCTGCTTTTCGTTTAGAGATTCAATGAGTTCTCTAACTTTCATGGATACTCACCGGAAGGTCTAAGAAAATTAGCATTTATAAAAATTTTCATATGAATTCTAATGTCACCCAACTATCTCTATCTCGATTCCTCTTCCTTCACTATCATAGGCTTTTACACTCTCTTCATCAAAAGGATATGCAATTATTATATGGACTCCTCCGAATTTGGAGAAAAAGCCCACATCTGCTAGAGAAGGCCTTGAAGAAGGGACTGGATGAGAATGAACCGTTCCCTTTATGTGTTTATCGTGCGGCAACAGCCAAGTGTCAAAATAAACAGAGCTCTTCCCAAAGTGGCCCTTTGGGATTATCAAGACTTCTTCAAAGATTCCGTCCTTTTCTCTTAGAAATCCTCCGAATTCGTTGGGATAAAAATCTCTTGCCAGCTGTAAAAGATACTCCAAAAGTTCCTTCCTAATTTTTACCTTCATCTTTTCTTTCCTCCTGCATATAAATTTCTCAAGAAGGTTTTTAAAACCCCTGTTCTATCTCCACCCATGCAGGCATATATACTTGCCTTTCCGGAAAGAAAGTGGGAAAACTATTTGACTCCAATACTTGAAGAACCTATGATAAGGATAGTTGAGAGGAGACTTTTAAGCGCAAAAAGAATTGATGAAGTCATCACAATAGTCAGAAAAGACCAGTTGAGAAAGTTTTCACTCCATATTTCAAATCCCGTTGGTGTAAGTGCAAGAAACAAGCTCGAAGCCCTTTACAAAGCGTTGCCATTTTCGGGGGACGTCTTCCTTGTAGAAGGCAACATGCCCCTGGTGATGCCATTCTTAGTGAATTACCTTTCGACGTTATTTTATGAGTCCGATGCAGATGCTTTAATCCCGGTTTGGGCCGATGGGAGCCCTGAAGTTACCCACGCGTTTTACAATGCAAGAGCCCTAAGAAAGGCCGTTGAGACATGCTTAAGCGAGAATGAGAGAAGGCTAAGCTGCATTTCAAAATACCTCGATTATGAAAAGGTCAGCATAGAGGAGCTTATCAAAAGAAATCCAAAAGTTTCGCTGAGTTTCTTTAAAGTAAGGACTGCCTTTGACGTTAAATTTGCGGAAGAAAATATTGAAAAGGGGTTCTAAATTTTAATGCTCTTGTGAATCCGGTCTGCAATTACAACTGCTATGGCCCCTTTTACAGCATCTATTGGGATAAAAGGAACAACCCCTACCATAAAGGCCTTTTCAAAATCTCCCCCCATAAAAAGCCCTAATCTCAACCAACCCAGAAGATAAATTACCAAAATGCCTATTGCAGAGCCTACAGCATAGTCAGTTATTCTTTTCCGTTTTTCACTCACCAACCCCGCTAAAAACGCCGCAAGGGGGAACGATATAAGGTATCCTCCAGTAGGGCCGTAAATGTAAGCGAGACCTCCGCTGAAGTTCGCAAAAACAGGAAGCCCGATAGCACCCATGAAGAGATACACTATCTGACTTAAGAAGCCCAATTTCGCCCCCAAGATCAGACCGCTTAGCAAAACGAACAAGACTTGAAGCGTTATTGGCACAGTGCCGAGTGGAATCGCTATTTGAGCACCAACTGCAGTTAAGGCTGCAAAGAGTGCTGCATAGGTTATTTCCCTAGCCTCCATTTTATCACCTGCCTATGGAACTTTTGTTAGCTTTAAAATTTTTTGCCAGCAGGGGGCGTGTTTATAGTAACCTTTATTAGGGTTTTTGCTGAATTCTTTCAGGTGGTTGTCGTGATCCCCAGATGGGATCACAGACTCAAAGACCCTGAAAGCGTGGCATTCGCAATTCTTGACGTTTTAGCAGACTTCGAATCAGAAGGAAAGCTGAAGAACCTGCCAAAATCCAAAAAATTTCCAGTAAAAACAATACTGGCAATACTCCTCTTTAAACAATACTACAACCTACCCCTCAGAGACGCCCAGCACTACGGCAGAAAATTCTTCGGAGCAAACATTCACTACTCAACCCTCCACAACTGGGAGAA